>JAFZFY010000062.1 GCA_017555665.1 Pseudomonadota bacterium
GCCGAAGGCTGCGCATAGGCGCGCCCCAAAACAGAGACATCCCCAAATGCGGTCAACCAGGGCGGTAAGCCGCCCCCCCCGTTTCCGCACGCGGAAACCGAAGCCGCATGTAATTCTGGACTGCCATAGGAAACCCCAAAAGACTCTCGGCATGCAGCGCTTCCGCACCCTCGCGCGTCAGCATCACGTCACCGAATCCGTCCGACGCGATCAGACCCGCTTCACGAAGCACCCCTGTCAGCACCTTGACCTCCGCCGGATCCATATAATCCAAAAGCCCGAATGTCGATATCCCAGATAGCGACGGCTCGCCTGTCGAGCCCGTCAGCAACGACGCGATCTGCGACGAATTGATGCGAAGACCGGCCTTGCTGCAGCGCGCCACCGTCGATAAATACTTGAGCAGCACATAATGAACCGGCTCAGGCGGAAACGGCCCCGCCGTCCCCGATTCCGGGCGCACAGGCAGCGCCCCGCACAGATCGCAGTGATGGCACCGATGGAACGCACGCGCCTCGCTGCTGCCAAAATAGTTCAGAATGAATTTCGTGCGGCACTTGTCCGTGAACACGTACCCCGTCAGGCTGCGGAGCTGCTTCTTGGCGACCTTCTTCTGAAGGCGGCTGTCCGCATCGAGCGTCCCGAGGATGCCTTTCGGCGGCTCGGCGCGCCAGACAAGCGTGTCATCCGGAAGCATGTCCAGAAGGTCACACGCTCGAAGCTTCCGGAGCGCCGTATCGACCAGCGCGCCCTGCTTGCTGTCAAACTTACGGACGATCTCCGAATGGGACACGCGCGTGCCGGGCTGCGGATCCGATGCGCCTGCCGCTTGCGCAAACACGTCGAATATCGACCGGAACACGGTCAGATCAGGAAAGCTGTTGTCGATAAAAAACTCCTGGATCTTCACATCGCGCGCCGAATAAAGCATCAAGCACTCCGCCGGGTTGCGGTCGCGCCCGGCACGCCCAGACTCCTGCGTGTACGCTTCCACAGACGAGCTCATCGACAGGTGAAGCACATAGCGGATATCCGGCTTGTCCACCCCCATCCCGAATGCCGTCGTCGCGATCAGGCAGTGGAACTCGTCATTCATGAACTGCTCCTGGATGCGCGTCCGCATCGCCGGCGAAAGGTTGGCGTGATACACGCCTGCGCGAATCCCGTGTTCCCGAAGGTACGCGCCGAACGACTCCGCCTGCTTGATCGTCGACGCATACAGGATCCCGCATCCCGGATACGCGCGGCGAAAGCCGCAACGCTGCTGGATACGGCTGCGCACGAATTCGAGCGCATACTCAAGCCGCTGCGTCTCCGTGCGCATCACGCGCACGCCAAAACGAAGGTTCTGCCTGTCGAACCCCAGGATGTGGATCCCCGGCGTGCGCAACGAAAGCTGCTCGACGATATCGCGCTGAACATCGGGCGATGCCGTCGCCGTCAGCGCGATCGTCGGCGGGCACCCCAGCGACGTGCGCAACGCCCCAAGACGACGGTAATCCGGACGGAAATCATGCCCCCACTGGCTGATGCAGTGCGCCTCATCCACCGCCAAAAGGCCCACGCGCACACGGCGCAACAGCCCCTGAAACGACGCATTGCGGATCCGTTCTGGCGCCACAAACAGGAACTTGATCGCCCCGCTCTGCACACGCTCACAGACCGCCTGCTGCTCGGCATAGTCGAGACCCGAATGAAGGTTCGCCGCGCTCACGCCGCGCGCGCGAAGCGAATCCACCTGATCCTTCATCAGCGCGATCAACGGGCTGATCACAAGCGTCACCCCTGGCAACACCACGCCCGGAAG
This sequence comes from Pseudomonadota bacterium, assembly GCA_017555665.1. Taxonomy (GTDB): domain Bacteria; phylum Myxococcota_A; class Bradymonadia; order UBA4248; family UBA4248; genus UBA4248. The sequence goes on from JAFZFY010000062.1 coordinate 1,808, forward strand.
CTGATAGCACAGGCTCTTGCCGCTCCCTGTCGGCATCACGGCAAGCGCGTCACGCCCAGAAAGCACATCGCGGATGATGCCCTCCTGCCCCTCGCGAAAACCGGGCAGCCGAAACACTTCTTTCAACGCCCGCTCTGCCTGTTGCCAATAGCCTGCGGTCTCTTGCATCTCTCGTATTCCCAAACCAACAGAACCAAAAATCATGAATCCTGCCGTGCGGCTCTCTAACACGTTTCAGCCGTTTGGTTTAGATTTTTTGTCACACACGCACGCGACATCGCGCACAAACACCGCCAGACACGCGCACACCCCAGGCTTGCGAATCACATGCAAAATAGCCTAAATTGATTTCCTGTACGCCCAATATCCCGTCCCTCTGGCCGTACACAGCCCGAACCGTGACCACGCATACCGGCAAACAGCTCCGGCGCGCCATATCGAGACCTCCATGCACGACAAAACATTTTTCATACGCATCCTAGCGATCGCACTCGCCCTGTCCGGGTGCCACAAGACCACGCCGGAATCACCGGCATCCGCACACGAGACGCAGCAAAGCCCGCTCACCGCGGCCACGCCCGTGCAGACGCGCACGTCACAGATCGACATCGCCGCGCTCCCGGATACCGCCATCACGCCCTACACACAGGGCACCGAAGACTTCACTTTCGCGGATATCCAGCCACTGCTCGCCGATGCCAACGGTTACTCGCAGAAATGGGAATTCATGCTTTACACGCATCCCTACGCGGCACGCGTCAAGTTCGAGATATCGAGCCTCGCCTTCAGTAAAAATGAGGGAAAAGTCCGAGGGTACGTCACGCATTACGCCCCGGATGGCACCGAGACCGAATACCGCATTGCGGAAGTCTACAAAAACGGCACCTACACGGTCGACAAGGACCGCCTCTCGATGCAGTTCGGCCCCTACACGCTCACGCTCTCAGGCGACACGTTCCACCTCGCCGGCACTTTCGAAAAAGGCACATTCGAATACGACATCCCCCTTCATCCCTGGAAACCCGGCACGGGCAACGTCTATTTCGGAAACGACCCGAGCAAGATCTTCAAATACAACGTCCTGACATATCACCAGCCCGTCACACGCGGCACGTTCCACATCGACGGAAACGACATTCCCGTCACCGGACAGGCATACGGCAACCACTACGCCACCGCCATGCCCGTCTATGACATGTTCGACGAAGTCGCCGATTTCCGAAGCCGCACCGACGACCTCCTCGTCGAGTTCCGCTACTACGTCCCCTCGCAAAAATACGATGCCCAGCCGTTCGGCTTCCTCTTTGCCGCCTACCAGGGCGTGCCCGTCTTCGAATCGACCGCCATCACGCGGACGACGCTCGAAACCTGGCTCGACGACGGCAACTACAACTACGAGATCGACGCACGGCAGCGCATCGATGCCGCCTCCGGCACAAACACCGCAACCTTCGAAATGCTCACCGCCTCCCCGTCGGGCAAAGATTATTACGACGGACTGCCCGCATTCCAGCGAAACATCGCCATGCGCTTCGCCAAACCCATCGAGTACAACATCTCGATCGACTGGACACTCGACCTCCATGTCGACGGTTACGATGCCCATATTCCAAGCGCCGGCCGTTACAGCCTGACGCGGCTTCGATAACCTCCGCCCCCCAGCGCGGTGCCGTGTGTTCCGGCCAACCGCCTGCCGCATGATTTCTTTGACAGGGGGCAACGCCCCCTGCGCCGCTATCGGCGCGTTGCGCCGATACGCGCCTACCCCCGCCGCCGCTATCGGCGCGTTGCGCCGATACGCGCCTACCCC
>JAFZFY010000063.1 GCA_017555665.1 Pseudomonadota bacterium
CATCTCAATATACAAACTGCCATCATAGCTTGCTTTGTAGTCCACAAGCTCATCAATGCCAAAAAGCACGGCGTCCAGCTGCTCTATTGATATATCCCCTTCTTTGCGGCTGACCCGGTCAAGCCGTCTGGTATCAGCGCCCCCGTCGGGGAAGGCCTTCTCAACAAATCCATCCTGCCCTCAAGCGCACCGGCAGACCGCAACCTGCCCGCCGCATCCAAAGTCGGCGCATCCCGCGCAGCATCCGCCAATGCCGGCCGCAAGGAGTTCTCGGCAGCAGCGCTCCCCGAGGATATCATCGTGGATGATGCCCGCAGCGTGGATAGCGAAAACCTGCTCAAGGCAGCCCGCATCGTTATGGACAGATATCTCTCTGAAAATGACTTCCAGGCGATCCTTGCACAGCCCTATATACCCGACCAGGAAACCCAGGATATCTGCTATAACAATCTGTCCAACTGCGTGAATTCGCTCCGCGGCTCTCTGGGCAATGTCAACATCGACAGCCTGATCGATTTTCTCCTCAAGGAAGCGACCGGTCTCGGCGCCATCGACACGCTCATCGACGATCCGGATGTCAGCGCATTCACGGTTTACAGCTTCGAGACAATCGTTGTGGACAGGCTCGGCCGCCGCGAGATCAGCCATCTCCAGTTCACGAGCAACGACACGCTCTATCTCGCATCCCAGCGTCTCCTCGCGTTCCAGGGCATCAATCCGCAGACGGCGCCAGCAGTCTCCGAGATCCGCTTCCCGGATGGCACGCAGTTCGAAGTCATCCTGCCTCCGGTCGCCGTGACATCGACCTCGATTATCGTCCGCAAGACAAATCATGCCTTCAACGCGCTCTCAACGCTCGTTCAGAAAGAAGCCCTCTCCGCAGAGATGTCGAAATTCCTCAACCTCTGCGTGAAAGCTCGCCGGAACATTCTGATCGCGGGTGCCCAGGGCGCCGGCCGTACAACGCTCCTCAACGCCCTCGGTGCCGAGATTCCCGATGGCGAAAGGATCGTCACCGTCGAGAATTCAGCGATGCTCGCAATGCCTCAGATGTATGTCGTGAGCCTTGAAGCACAGGGCGATTCTTTCCCCGGTGCCGATATCGCCTCCCTCGTGCGTCAGTGCGGCCGCCTGCGCGCAGAACGCGTCCTCGTCGACAGCATCCAGACCCCTGCCGATGCCACAGCATTCCTCAATGCCATCTGCGCCGGCGCGCAGGGCTCCATCGCCACGATCAGCAGCATGACCGCAGATGATGCCCTCAACCAGCTCAAACGCATGGTCGCTGCCGACAACACGGCTCGCTCGCTCGTCGGAAATATCGATATCGTCATCACTGTCCGCGCCTTCACCGATGCTCGCAGACGCATCGTTGAGATTTCCGAGGTCATTACCGATGACGATGGCAATATCAGACTCACGCCGATCTTCGGATGGATCGGGAACGGCATGGGCAACAAGGCTACGGGCAGCGGCAGCTTCAAAGCGCTCGGCAATACCCCGCAGTTCTGCAGCGAACTCGAAAGAGGCGGGGTCGCTCTGGATGCCTCCATGTTCAATGCCTAGAGTGTTCATTGCCTAGAAATTGACAATCACGAAATTGATGATCGGGTCCGAAAGGACCCGCAAATGATCCAGTCATAGCCACTTTTTCAGGAAACGTATGTACACTCTGATTATTGAAGATCGATTCGGTCGATCCGCAGCTGAAATATCCTTTGAGCAGGGAAGTTATACGATCGGACGTGTGGACGGTAATGATGTCGTTCTGCCATCAAGCTCCGTATCGCGCACACACGCACGAATATTTGTTTCCAATAACAAATGTTATATTGACGATCTCGGCAGTGCCAACGGCGTGACAGTCGATAATGTCCCCATCAAGGAACGTACTGAAATCGAAAACGGCTCTCAGATCCGCATCGGCGAATATACGCTCTATCTCGAATACAAAGATCAGAGTGATATGAACGCCGGTCAGGATGTACTCAAAACCCAGATCGTTTCCGGCGATCAGGGCGGTTACAAAATCGTCCGTATCAAGGATAAGTTCGCAGGCGAGGAGTTCATGCTCGCCGAAGCCACAAACACGATCGGACGAACAGAAGACAACTATATCCTGCTCTCGGATCAGTCGATCTCCCGTAACCATGCCAAGATCACAAACCGCGGCATGCTCTTTTACGTCACTGACCTCGACTCATCCAACGGCACTTTCGTCAACAACAAGAGGATCTCCGGCGAGCATCCGCTTCAGGCCGGCGACATCATCCGTTTCGGAAATCTGTCGTTCGTGTTCGCCCCCTCCTCGCAGCATGTCAACATCCTGGAATATGCCAACAAGGCTCAGAAAAATTCAAAGCCTCTGATCTTTGCCGCCATCGGCATCTTCCTCCTGATCATCGTGATCGTCGTCGTTGTTGCGATGGCCCAGCTCAAACCAAGCGATACCGCCACCCCCCAAAGTGGCCATGTCGCCGATCAAGAGACCTTGCTTACCAAACTCAATATCGATCTCGACAACGCCGCCAAACATCTCGACGACAAACAGGTTCAGGCCGCCAAATACATCATCGACCCGCTCGTCAAAAATTATCCTGACGATTCCAGAGTCATCGACCTCAACAAGAAAATTGAGTTTGAACTCAAAAATGAACAGTTCATCACTCAGGGAAATGCTTTCGTCGACAATCGAAAATATGAAGACGCCATCGACACATTCAGATCCGTCGATCCCGAAAGCTTCAGATATCAGG
>JAFZFY010000064.1 GCA_017555665.1 Pseudomonadota bacterium
ATGGCGCGCCTATGCCTGTCGGCATACGGCGCGCTTTTTTTCGCACTCGACGAATGATGGGCAACACACTATAAGCGAGCGTTGGCGCGTGAAGCTGCGCCCGTCTGTCTGTTCAACGAATTGCTACGCCTTTGGGGTGCTTAGGTAAATTATGAAGAAGATCATGATGCTCGCGATATCATTACTTGCTATGTCCTGTGCCGGCACGCCGTCTGCGCCTGTGGAAAGCGCGGCAGATGCCCAGAAACTACAGCCTGAGATCGCGCTTGCGGCGCACCCGGATAACCGTGCCGGCGATGCGTATGACGAGCTCTGGGGCGAGAAGGTGCCGGATCCCTATCGCTGGCTTGAGGATGCCTCGGATGCCGATGTGCAGGTCTGGATGATGGCGCAGGATGTCCGTGCGCGCGCCTATCTGTCGCAGATCCCGTCGCGAAGCGGCTATGAGGCGCGGCTTTCGGAGCTGCTGTATGTGCCTTCGGTCTCGACGCCGATTGTTCGCGAAAAACTTGCGTTTTACTTTGAGCGCGGCGCGCGCGATGAGAAGAGCCTTTTGTATGTGCGCGATCTTTCAGAACCTGAGAGTGCGAAGCGGCTCTTGCTCGACCCGAATAAGCTCTCGCCAGATGGTTCTGTCTCTATCGGCGATATTTATCCTTCTTGGGATGGCAAGTTGATGGCGTACACGCTTAAGGCGAACAATGCCGATCAGGCCGTCGTTCATATTATGGATGTCGCGACCGGCAAGGATCTGCCCGATATTCTTGAGAGCGGCCGTTATGCGGATCCCCAATGGCTTGTGGATGGGAGTGGCTTTTATTACACGCATTTTCCGCTTGATGAATCGATTCCTGTGGACGAGCGTCCGGGCATGACGGATGTGCGCTTTCACCGCATGGGCACAGCGGAATCTGAGGATGCTGTGATTGTTGCGCCGCTCAAGGATGCGACGAAATTCCATTATCCGATGATTTCGCAGGACGGTAACTGGCTGATGTACAGCATTCAGGACGGCTGGAACGGCAATTCGCTCAAGCTGATGCATCGCGCGTCTTCTGGTGCGGAATGGCTTGAGTTGCCCGTAAAGCCTTCGACGACGTATGAACCCATGATTGTCGATAACGTGCTGTATCTGATGACGAATGACGGCGCTTCGCGGTATCGCATCGTTAAAATCGATTTGGGAAGCGACAAAATCAAGGCGAACGCGTCTGTGCCGTGGCCCGAGGTCGCAGCCGAGTACAACGGGCGTCTGGATGTTTCGAATTGGCAGGAGATTGTACCCGAGTTCGAGGACCGCGTGATCCAGAATTATACCGTGATTGGCGGCAAGCTGTTTGTGATGACGCTCAAGGATGTGGTGAACCAGCTTGAGGTGTATGACACTTCAGGGAAACTGCTGAAATCTGTGGAGCTTCCTGATAAGGGGTCGATTATTTCGTTGTCTGGCAGCGACAATTCGGAGGCGCTTTACTTCAAGTTCACGTCGTATCGCATTCCGGCGAATGTCTATCGTCTGGATGCATCGAGTCTTGAGATGAGCGTGTGGGCGGAGATTGAGACGCCAGCGAAAATCAATGACGTGGTGAGCGAGCAGCGCTTTGCGGTGTCGAAAGACGGGACGAAAGTGCCGTATTTCGTGCTTCGCCGCAAGGATACGAAGCTTGACGGCACCGCGCGCACGATGATCTACGGCTATGGCGGCTTCAATGTGGCGGTGACGCCGATATTCAATCCAGCCGTGTATGCGTGGGTGGAGAATGGCGGGATCTATGTGTATTCGGTGCTTCGCGGCGGCTCGGAATATGGCGAGACATGGCATCAGGCAGGCATGGGGATGCACAAGCAGAACGTGTTTGACGACTATTATGCGGTTGCGGAAGACCTGATCGCGAACAACTATACACGCCGTGAATCGCTGGCCGCTTATGGCGGTTCGAACGGCGGTCTGCTGACCGGTGCTGCGCTCACGCAGCGTCCGGATCTGTATGGCGCGATCTTGTGTGCTGTGCCGCTTTTGGACATGATCCGCTATCAGAAGTTCGGCTCAGGCCGCACCTGGATCGGGGAATACGGCAACGCCGAAGCGAGCGAGGCTGAATACCGCAATATCCGCGCATACTCGCCGTATGCGAACGTGCGTGATGTCCGATATCCGGCCGTGATGTTCCTGGGCGCGGACAGCGATGACCGCGTGGATCCGATGCATGCGCGCAAGATGACGGCGGCGATTCAGGATCACACGACGAACGCGGATGCGCCGGTGCTGCTTCGCATCGAGAAGAACTCAGGTCACGGCGGCGCAGACCTGACGAGACAGCGGATTGCGCAGTTTGCGGATATGTATGCATTTCTGGATGCAGTGCTGAAGTGATCGCGCGTCATGGGTTGCCCGGAGTGAGCCTGCATGTCTCTGGGGGATTGAGGGGCGATGGCAGGCTGAAGCCGAGCCAGCGCGGCTCGCTTTCGGGCAAAAAGTGATGATTCGTGGCTATAAAACGGCTTGAGAAAAGGCAGTATTGCTGATAGTTTAAAAAGCGTGGGATTGTTATTGTCTGACAGCTCTGGGACGATTTCATGAGAAAATTTAAGACAACCTTTTTTCTGGCCTGTGCACTGTCATCTGCTTTGATTTCTTCTGTAGGCTATGCGCAGGAAAGTTCAGGTGGAAGTGAGCGTCAGTCCGTGAGGGGGGGAGGGGATGCGTCATCCCTTTCGACTGGTCTCATGCATGCGGCATCGCGCACAGCCGAAATGGGCGACTGGTTCTGGGGGCTTCTGGCAGATCCCGTCTTGTCTTCTGGCGCGACAGCCGTGACCTCGGATCCGGCAGTTCCGACGACGCTGTATGTCGGCGGTCCTGGCTATATCGCGGTGAGCTTTGATTCCGGGGCAAACTGGCAGGAAAAAGTCCGCTTTAGTCAGCCGTTATCCGAGAATGAAGAGGACGCGGAGGATGTGGGGGAGTTTGATCTTTCAGGCGTGGCAGGGGATCAGCGCATAGAAGCATTGCGCGAGCATCTTTTGCGCGAGCTGGAGGATCAGTTCGGGCTGGATTATGCGCAGGATCTGGTCGAGGAGATCACGGATGATGAACTGATTCAAGCCCAGGATATATCTGATATCGATGTGTTGAAAGACCTGTCGCTTGATATGGATTCGGATCTGACGCATGTGCTGGTCGAATCGACGATTGCCGGCGTGGGCGCGACGGCGTTTGACTCGTTTACAAGCCGTTATCAGAAATACATCCGGGCCGGCGCCGATCCGGATACGGCAGTCGAGTATGCGGCGGTTTCCCCGTCAGTGCTCAGGTTTGCGCGCACATCATCGGCCGTGTATGCCGTGACCTCGCATGCGGTTTATATGACGACTGATCACGGTGAGACGTGGCAGACGTTTATTCAGGCATCGTCTGATGAGGCCATCCTGTCGTTTGAAATCTCATCGGATGGCCAGCTGGTGCTGATCGGCATGACGAATGGGCTGATATTGACGCGCAATGCCGGCAAGGACTGGGCGCATCTGAACGATGTGTTTAATGGCGTGGTCTTCGAGACCATGATCAGCACGGCATCGGGGCGTCCGATGCTGAACGCTCTGTCGACGGATGGCATCTATCAGTCGTCCGATACAGGTCTGACGTGGCGGAAAGTTGAGCTTCCGCTTCATCCAAATGAATTCGTGTCATCGATCGTGGCAGGTGAGGGCCGTCGGATGCTCGCGCTGACCAGCGAGAATCTTTACCTGACGACAGACGGCACACGGTGGCAGGTCGTCCCTCAGGGGCCGTTCCCCGATGAGCGGATCGAGCAGGTGATCGCGGAAGATGTGTCACTGAATACGTTTCTGGTGCGGACGGGATCCCGGATATTCGAGTTCACGCCGAATGGCTGGCTGAACCAGAACAAGTCTCTGATGGCGAGTGATCTCGGTTCGATGGCCTATATGCACGATGGCGTGTCGTTGGCGCTGATGGCATCTTCAGCAGGTGTCTGGATGGCGCAGGATGCGAAGATGATCGAGGTGACCGGCGAGTATAAGACGCTTCTCGATGTGTGGCAGAGCGAGCCCACGGATGACGAAGTCGTCTATCATGCGCTTGAAGCGCATTACCTCGGGGACATGCTCGAAAAACGCTGGGGGCTTCGAAGCCGTCTTGCCTGGCTGCTTCCGCGTGTGACTTTTGACTATACATTTCGACAGACACCGACTGTAAAACCAAAGCTGACCTATACGTTGACGGGGGATGCCTATGCGGATCTCTCTGCTTTGAATTACAAGTATGCTGAGGAATACTCGTATCAATTTGATTCGCGTCATGAATGGCAGATCATGGCACGCTGGAGCCTGGATATTGAAAAAGGGCTCAAAGACGAGATCTCATCCGATCGCATCATGATGCGCCTGCGAAATGATCGCGCAAAGGTTATCAAACAGGTGATGGCGGATCTCAAGAAGCGCCGCGCGCTTCAGGTCGCTGTGATCATCGATATGCCTCGCAATACAGGCAAATCAAAGGCTTCGGTGAAAAAAGCAGTCAAAACGTATCTCGGGCTTTCCGAGGTGGAAGCACGGCTTCACTATATGACTGGCGGGTATTATATTCCCGCAGTGCATCAAAACGACAAAAAGATTTAAAGGTTTTCTCAGTTCTGACCTCACATAAGGGAGAGTATCCATGAAACGTATCTTCAGTATTTGCTTTGCCTGCGCCATGTTGCTGGCTCCTGTATGCAGTTTTGCCCAGAATGCGCAGGATGTTCTTGCAAAGTTCAGTCATGAGCCGTCTGTGGAGGCGACGATGGCTGCCGCATCGGAATATGCCGGTCTTGACTCGGACCGCCTTGAGAGCCTGTATCATCGCGCTGGCGCTGCGAATGCTCTTCCCAAAAATATTTACTATGAGCTGCAGTATCGTGACCGTGATACGGAGCGTCCCCAGACTGTATATACATATACTGGAGAAGATGCGGCACCGAACAAATATACGGATTATAAGGAAAATCAGAAATACACGCAGCACAAGGTTCATGCGCAGTGGGATCTGAGCAAGCTCATCTTCAACAGCGATCAGCGCGGTGTCGTTTCCGTGATGAACCAGGCGGTCAAGACACGAGACAAGCTTCTGAAAGACGTGTCAAAAGCCTATTTTGCACGGCGTCGTGCGCAGATCGAGCTTGAACTGAATCCGCCGAAGAATGTTGCGGAAAAACTCGAAGCCGATCTCAAGATCCAGGAAATGACGGCATCTCTTGATGCCATGACGGGCGGTTGGTTCTCGGCTCAGCTCCGTCACAAGTAATTTTGACAATGAAGTGCGTCATGGCTGATTTTCGAGTTCGCCTGTTGTGTCTTGCTTTGGGCGTGTTTGCGTTTTCATGCGAGAGCAAAGAGCCGCCCAAAGTGCCAACACCTGATGTCGTTGTCGAACCGGAAACGGCTGGGGCTGAGGCGTTGCCTGCCCGATTGCCCGCGCCTCCAGGAGAGGCGGGGCCGATCCTCATCCGGATGGAAAATGCATTCCCTTCTCAGATATTTGCATCCGCCTCGACGGAGGACAATATCGCCCTGGGGTTGCAAAGCGATGCGCGCGACATCTCGCTGTGCACGAAGACGGAGCTGCCTGTCTGTTTTCGCGGGTTCGCGCTGGTCTCTGCACGCATGAATCCGAATCAGCCCAAATCTGTGGTGCTGTACGAATCAGATACGCAGTCGGGGAGCCGTATCGACGATGTGGCGGCTGCCGGCAGCAAGTTTGTGTTTGCCCTCAATGAGGGGCGTTATGTGGGGGATACGCCTGAAGCCAGGCTGGTTGTCGTCGATGAGAATGCCTCCATATTGCGGAATATCCTGATTTCATCGGCTGAAATGCATATTTCTCAGACCGTGTTGCGCCCGTGGGGGGATGCTCAGGTCCTTGTCTGCTTTAGTTTTGAGCCGGTCTCAGGCAAGCCTGGTATCAAGTGCAGCGCATTCGATCCGGAGACGGGTAAGGAAAGCGCGGTCGCAACGGTTCAGACAAAGGATCCAGTGCGCGCTTTTGATGTCGGGGTGTCCGAAGGGCGCGCGCTCGTTGCTTGGAACGAGTCGGGGTATGAAAAGCTCGTGTATCTGGATTCGCCTGGCGACAGTTTGGAACTGGGGATCGCCACTTCTGCACGGCCGTCCGTGGCGGCTGGCCTGAATGAGTTTGCGGTCGCATGGCAGGGGGATGACGCGCTGATCCATGTCGAACGCGTGCCGTTCAAAGTTGGCCTGAAGTCGCTTGAGCGCAAGTCGCTTCTGTTGGGCGGGCTGGATTATCGGACGATCGGCAGCCTGGTGGCTGTATCGGATGGCTATGTGTTTGCATTTCGCCATCAGAACACGCAGCAGCTTGCGCTGATATCGACATCTTTTGATGAATGGCATCTCGTGGAGCACAGCGATTCATGGCGCATGATGTCGGGGTATGCCAGTCTTGATATTCAGGATGCGCATACAGGCAAGATCATCTGGCAGACTGTGGAATCGCTTATCGGCACGAAGTGATCTCAACCTCGCAAATTTGCCCGTGACCATTCCATCGGTTACTTTCCGCACGGCTTGAATGGATATGGCATTCGGAGGTTTGAGATTCATGAAGCTAGAAAAAATCCGGGCTTGGCGCCTGCCTCTCATCGTCTTTGTCGTCGTGGTTGTGGGGATTGCTTCGTTTCTTTGCGTTCATTTCTGGAGCAAGGGGCATCTGTCGGAGCCTGATATCCTGGATCTGAGTATCGCGCAGACGATTTCGGAAACGAATCGGCATGCGTCTCTGCAGTCGCAGATTGATGAACCCTATCACTATGATTTCTTTACGCTTCTCGAGCAGCCTGTGCCCGATCGCCCGTTGCCCGATTTTGAAGCCGAAGAGAATCCGGCGATCAAGGCTAAGATGCGCCACAGCCTGAACAAGCTGACAGGGAAATTTGCGATCCAGGTCTTCTCGTCACAGTCGGCTCATAAGGCGCAGACGACTGTCCGCGAACTCAATGCCCTGGGGTATCACGCCGTCGTGATCAGCGATGCAAACGGCTGGTATCGCGTGCGCGTGGACGGCGGGGTGAAGCGCGAACAGGCCGAGACGCTCTTGGCTACGATTCAGAAAAAGACCGGGTTGAAAGGCGTTGTCGTTGCGCTTTAAGCCGTGTTGCTGTGTGAATATGGATTTTCCAGACTCTCCTGTTTGGAGAGGAGATGTGGGGGGGCTTGCGCTCACCCATGTCTGGTGTAAACAAACGGAATCTCCACGCTCGTAGAACGCAGTCTAAAAAAAAAAGGCACCGCAACGGTGCCTTTTTTTTATGACGTGGCAGGCGTTTAGCCTGCACGCGGATTAGACATAAAGCGCGAGATCGCAGTTCTGGGCGGGCGCATAGAGCTTTTCGATGGCACGCGCCTCGATCTGGCGGATGCGTTCTCTGGTGAGGTTGAATTCTTTGCCGACTTCTTCAAGCGTGTATGTCGTGTCTTCGCCGATGCCGAAACGGAGTCTGAGGATGCGTTCTTCACGCTCCGTGAGCGTTTTCAGCACTCTCGAGATTTCATCGCTGAGTGCTTCGGTGTTGAGATGATCGAGCTGGTTGGGGGCGGTGGTGTCTTCGATGAAATCCGCAAGGGAGCAGTCATCGTCATCGCCGATCGGGGAATCGAGGGAGACCGTTGTCCGGGAGATGTTGAGCATCTTGTCGACATAGGATTCGTCGAGTTCGAGCTCGGCTGCGATCTCGGCCGACGACGGGGCGTGACCGATTTTCTGTTCGAGCACTCTTGAGGTGCGGATGATGCGGTTGATGATCTCGATCAGGTGAATGGGGACGCGGACGGTTCTGGACTGATCCGCATAGGCGCGTGTGATGCTCTGTTTGATCCACCACGTGGCATAGGTGGAGAACTTGTGGCCGCGTTTGTAGTCGAATTTCTCAACGGCTCGCATGAGGCCGATGTTGCCTTCCTGGATCAGGTCGGGAAGGTGCATGTTCTTGCGCGCATATCGCCTTGAGATGAGGACAACGAGGCGCAGATTGGCGGTGATCATGACTGATCTGGCTTTCTCATAACGGGCGTTTGCCTGTTCGATCTCGAGCATTGTTTTTTCAAAGCTTTCGACATCGCAGCCGATGGTTTTCGAGAGATCGGCCTGCTCAACGCGGTAATCGTTGAGCTTGGATTCGTAACCGCAGCACTGCTCGCTGCAGACGATATATCTGCATTTCTGATGGCGGTTGAATTTGTTGATGTTGTCGATAAGTTTTTCGGGTGTCGTGTTGAGAAGGTTGCAGAGCCCCATCCATGCCTGGCGCGCCTTGAGGAGCGGTGCGGCGAGGTTCTGGAGTTTGTGCACGACGCTGAGGATGTAATCCATGCCGAGATCGAGTGCCGCCATGGTGTCGATGATCTGTTTTTTCTGGCTGCAGTCGGAGAAATCGGCGTTCGTCAGGAGAGCCGAAAGCTTTTCAAACCCCTTGATCAGAAGATCGCTCGATTCTTCGCGCTCATCTTCTTCCATCTGTTTGTGACCGATGAGGTCTTTGAGTTTGAGCTCGCCGCGGCAGAAAGCGGAAACCTGCTCGATGATCATGTTGATGCCGGGCTTTGTGTTGAAGACGGCCATCATCATGGCTTCGCGGGCTTCATCCATTTCTTTCCCCCAGAACTCTTCATCATCTCGGGAGAGAAGCGGGATGCTGTTGATGCGTTTCTGATAGAACTGAAGAGAATCAATTCCATTCGCAAGGTCTTTGGAGGCGCGTTCGGCGATGGCAATGGCATCGTCTTCCCAGGATTCTGTAGATGAATAAGCTTTATTTGACTGTATCATGGTGATTCCTCTTTGCTCCCCGATGGTTTACCCCGCGCGATTTGGCCGCGCAGTATCGGTTTGAGCAAGTTCGGAACCAAGCTGCCAAAAAATGTATAACTCCCTGAATTTAAAGGGAAAATTCATGAAACAGGGCAATTTTTTAAGCTATCCGAATTATGACCTTTTTGTCATAATGCCTGAAAATTAAAAGTCAACCGCTTGACTAAAAAAAAAGGTAAAATCATTGGAATACGCGGAAATTTCAGATGTCAAGGGGCATAAAACAAAAAAAATCGAGTGCGACAAAAATGTCTTTGCTGATATCCGGGTCTATGCGCGGAATGTCATGGTAGATATTCGAGTATTGTATCAGGCTGTAAAACACTATATTTGGAGACGTGTGATTGCGTCATTCGCGCGGGTATTGTTCAAAAGATTCGGATATGTCATAATAGGGAGGGTCTATGCTCAAGGAAGGGCGCACGTGAGGTTTGGAGTATGTCAAAGGGAATGGATGAAGCAAAACCGGTGAAGGCAGGTTACGATTTTGGCGATGAGTGGCTTGGCGATCTGGCAGATGCGCTTGATTTTGACAATGATGTGCCGGTGACCGAGTCCAAGGCTGCCAAGCCGGCAGAATCAGAGTCCGAATTTGAGGTGCCCGATGTCTTTTCTGAGATCGAGGCGGTCGAGGTATCCGAGTCTGTCGAGCTGAGCGATATGAAGGATGCCGTGGATGTTTCAGAGGGTCTGGGATTTGACATCGAGCTGGACGAATCCGCCGCCAAGATGCCGGAGAAAGTCATTGGCACAGGCCGTTCAGTCGTGACCCAGACGCTGAACATATCGGCGCTTCAGAAACGCGTGGAGGCGCGCCTGACAAAGGCGGTCAAGGAGTCGCATGCGGATGCCGACCCGCTCAAGGATCCCCAGCTCTGGCAGTTCGTGTCACTGATCGCGATGCGTCTTTTCGATGATCTGGAGCTGTTGCTCGTTCAGAAACAGTGCAACGAGGCATGCGACCTGACCAAGCAGCTCAACCGTCTTTCCAACATTCTCGCCTTTGCGGGGCTCGGGGAGCAGCTTCCGCTGATCGCCTATATCGGCAACCTCCTGCCCGTGTCGTTTACGGAAACGGAAATCGGCGTGCCTTCGGAGCGCCGATTCGACCCGATGAAGATGCGTCGTTTTAATGAGAAGAGCAACGAGTTCCTCAACTGTCTCGTGTTCCTTCTGACGTATCTGTCCAAACGCGCCGTGGGGTTTGACACCTCTCGTTTCACGGACAGCCTTGAGCGGCTGTACACGGCGCTGGACATGCAGCTCGGCCAGCCGTCTGTGGAGGCGCCGCTTCCCGTCACGGATAACATCAATCCGCAGGAGTTGACGACGCGCACGGTGAACAAGCTCGCGCGCACGCTTGAGGCGCTCGTGACCGAGTCCCTGCATTATATCGAATCGAGCATATTTTACGGCTACGCGAGCGGCTTTTCGGATGCCCAGAAGAGTCTGAACAACGCCTCTCAGATCGCGAAAGAATATCGCCTGGAGGAGCTTGAGGAGCTGTTTGGCAGGCTTTATGTGATGCTTCGCGAGTGCCGTATGCCGGATGCGCCGCCCGGCGCGGACTTTTTCCGCGTCTACGAGGAGGTGTGCAACCGCATCGAGCTGCATTTCTCGAAGTGCATTTCGGAAAAGAAGATCAAGCATCTGCGCGCGCTGATCATGAAGTTCTATGTGCCCGAGACCCAGAAATCGTCCGAGCCGTTCTGCAACCGCTGGAAATCCTTTATCAAGGATGCGGTGCCGTATCTCGACCTTGAGCATGCGCACATCTCGTTGCTGCAGAAGCGTCTGGGCACCGTTCTGGAGCTCGCGACCAAGTACAGCATCCCGTGGCTTCGGGACACGCTGGCGCATCTGGAACGCTGCTGGACCGTCTATCCCGAGTCTTGTGCCGAGGCTCTGATCTCGCTGTTTGAAGAGCTTCGCGCATTTCCGACCGAGGATATCGAGGAAGGCGATATCGAGCAGCTCAATCATGAGCGGCTCCGTGTGCTTTTTGCGCGCAAGCCGGATGCGCGTCCGCAGTCGGCTTATGCGATCGTGAATCAGGCAAGGTTTCTCGCCGAAGATCTGAGAAAACAGATGGAGAAACCGGCACAGATCTCGTCCGCGCGGCTTCAGGAACTGCTGATCGATGCCCGTCAGATCCATTGCCATTCGATCGCGCGTATCTGCGAGATCGTGCTTTCGCTATTGGAGCGCATCCCGCGTGGGGAGGACAGTCCTGCGGTCGCCGAGACTGTCGTGGACGCGCTTTATTTCTGCATCAGTTTTTTGGACAGCATCTGCAATCGCCTGCTCCGGCATCTCGATTACGACCAGAACACCTCGGCGGTCGCGTCCAACCAGATCTTTTATGTGGTGCTTCTGTCGCTCTATCAGACGCCGGGACAGCCGCGTGACGGCGTGACCTGGTTCATCGTCAAGCGTCTCAACAATATCCTTGCGGAGCTTCAGCTGGTGTGGGTCAACACCGCGACATCGACATCGACCGAGTATTACTGCGGCCTGTTGCGGAGCCTTCTGCATCTTTCGACGATCTGCCAGCTCGATGACGCGCGCCGGCTGATCATCGAGCATCTCGACGAGATCCCGGTGCAGGATTTCATCAATACCGAGAACCGGACGCTGGCGCGGCAGTGCGGCCGCATCGTGCGCATGGTCGAGGATACGTGCCCGAAACTGAACGTGATGCCGAGCTCCAACCAGATCCGGCTGTTTTTCGGCAAGACGATATCGGCGCTCAATCAGTTGCTTTCGTCCCGTGATTCTCTGGATTCCAGCTTGCTCGGATCCGAGATATCGCGCATCGAGCACCGCATGTCGATGCTCGGCATGACGACGGATTTCCCGCCAGCCCTGGCGATGATCTACGAGCTTCACCACCTGGCATTTTCGGAGGATGTGAACCGGACGCTTGTGGAGGATCTCCTCTATCAGATGATCAACGTCGCGAACAATGTGTGTCCGGAATGGGTCCAGCCCAAAGAGGCCGAGCTCGAATTCGTCAAATCGAGCGTTCCGATCCCGATGACGTTGTTCCAGGACATGCTGGAATCTCTGAACGTGATCTACGAATCGCTCGCCTGCCGCGCGCAGGAAGAGCCGGTCGCCTGGGAGCGCGTTTCCGCGCTTCACCGCGAGATGCATCAGATCGTCGGCTATCTGCCGCATGCGCTGCACATGATCTCTCAGAACGCGCAGAACCGCTGCCGCTATCTCAAGAAGAATATCTTTATTGGCATCGACACGAGCGGTTATCCGCACGAGTCTGAGCTGCCTACGGATCCCGTCCGTCCCGTGATCGGCATGGCATTTTCGACGATCGTCGACAAGCTCGTGGACATGATCATCGACAACGCCTTTGATTCGACAGACAACAGCAGCCGTATCGATGTGGTGCTTCATCCGTTCCCGAATGAGTTTTCTGCATCGATTTTCCACAATGGCCAGCTTCTGACTGTTTCTGAGATCACGGCGCGCCTGAACGCGATCAATCTCATGCCGGCGGCAGACGAAAACCTGTTCGACCTCCTCGTGAGTTCGCGCCAGCTGGCGCAGACCTATCCGCCAGTGAACGCGATGGCCTATATCCTTCCGATCCTGCGTCAGTTTGAGGGCATCATGGAGATTTCGGATGCCGATCACGGGCAGACGCGGATCTATGTGAGCTTTAAGCTCTGATTTTGCGCCGCGCTACCGTCCTTTCGTCCGGTACGCGCTGGCTTCTGCGGCTATCCCTGCGGGATACGCCGCAGATACTTTTTTTGCATATTTATGCGGATCTCTCATGACTGAAGCAATCATTGAACTGAAAGACCTGTGCAAGACGTTCTATGCCGGATTTCGTCGCAAGCGCGTCGATGCCGTGCGCGGCGTGAGCCTGAAAGTCGAGCCTGGCGAAATTTTTGGCCTGATCGGGCCGAATGGTGCGGGCAAGACGACGACGATCAAGATGCTGACAGGCTTGATACGGCCGACTTCCGGCACGATGAAGCTGATGGGTTACGACGGCTTTGACCGCCGTTGCAGCCAGCGTCTCGGCTATTTGCCCGAAGTGAGCTATTATTACGAAAGTTTGACCGCGTTTGAAATTCTCGATTTTTACGCGAAGCTGTACGGGATTCAGAAAGATCGTCAGAAGACGGTGGATTACTGGCTTGAACGCGTCAATATGAGCCATGCCCGGAACAAGCGCCTTGGGCAGTTTTCGAAGGGCATGCAGCAGCGTATCGGTCTCGCGCAGGCATTGATCGGCGATCCCGAACTCGTCATATTGGACGAGCCTCAGTCGGGCCTGGATCCGATCGGTCGGCGCGATGTGGCGGATATCATCCGGGAGTGCCAGAAGAAGGGCAAGACGATTTTCTTTTCGAGCCATATTCTGCCGGATGTCGAGCGTCTGTGCGACCGCGTGGGGGTGATCCGTAACGGCCAGATGGAAGTTGTCGGGACGCTGCACGAGCTGCTTTCGAGCGAGAAGAATATCGAGATCGTGCTTCGCGGCAAGGCGGAGCCGGCGTTCATCGAGCGTCTGAAGGGGGATGCGGATGTGTCGTTCTCGCAGAAGGATGACAGCCTTTCGATCACGCTGGGGCCCAAGGCGGCGGCCGGGCTCAGCGATCTCCTCTCTGCTGCGATCGGCCAGGGGCTCGTGGTCGAGCATGTCATGGAGCGCGGCGCGGATCTTGAAGCTTTGTTTACGAAAAAAGGGTGATGACCTGCCATGTGGTTGACGCTGAGTGCATTTATTTCGCAGACATTTAAGGAAGCCATCCGTAACAAGATCCTGTACGGCATCGGTTTTTTTGCTGTCGCGATCTTTCTGTTTTCGCTCGTTCTTGGCGAGCTGTCGCTCTATGAGCAGGAGCGCGTGATCCGTGATGTCGGCATGACATTTATCATGCTGATGGGCGTGGTCCTTGCGATCTATACGGGCGTCGGGCTTTTGCACAGGGAGATCGACCGTCGTATTATTTACACGATATTGTCGAAGCCTGTGCGCCGTTACCAGGTGATCATCGGGCGTTTTCTGGGTATCGCATGCACGCTTTTTGTCGAGCTTTTTGCGATGTTTTCGGTGTTTCTGGTCTTGCTGGCAGTGCGCGGGATGTCGATCGATGTGACGCTGTTCCAGGCCGTGTGGCTGACCTATGTGGAATCGCTTGTCGTCGCGGCGGCGGCACTGATGTTCTCGACATTTTCGAGCGCGATGCTGTCGTCTTTGATGAGCGTCGGCTTTGTGATCCTGGCCTGTTTGAACCCGCAGATCGGCTTTTATGCGGCGCAGAGCAAGGAGATGGAGATCCGGGCGATGATGCGCGGCGCGCAGTTCCTGTTGCCGAATTTTGGGCATTTTGATGTCTCGACGCAGGTGAGCTACGCGCTCGCGATACCGGGCTCTCACGTGTTCTGGTCGTCGCTTCACGGGCTGGCCTATATCATTGTGCTGATATGCGTCGCGTCGGTGATCATGGAAAAGCGGGATTTCATCTGAGTGATCGGGCGCGTCTCATACGGGACGCGCTTTTTTTGGGGATAGCGGGCGCAGCCCGTGACGGCGGCGTATTGCGCGCCGCAATAGCCGCCGTGCGGGGTAGCGGTGTATCGGCCTCCCCCGCGTGATCCTCAGCTCGATCCGCATCGGATGATATTTTCAGCTCATGTCATTTGCCTGTCGTGGGCGGGGGAGGGCGATAGCCGCGCAGGGGGCCGCGCCCCCTGACAAAATGCGCCATAGGATGAAGGAAATCGTTTTTTAGGAATAAAGATACACCTTTTGTCATTTTGTGATGAAATGATGCTGGAGGTATCGGAAGGGGCATGGATTCTCAGGGCATACAATTCGGGCGATACAGGCTTTTGAAGCTGCTCGCGCGCGGCGGGATGGGGGAGGTCTATCTCGCGCAGTATGCGGGGATTGCCGGCTTTGAGAAGATGTGCGTGATCAAGAAGATCCGCGCGGATATGGCATGCCAGGCCATGTTCACGGAGCGGTTTCTGAACGAGGGTCGGACGCTCGTGGCGTTGACGCAGTCGAATATCGTTCAGATCTTCGATATGGGCGAAGTGGACGGCGTGTATTACCTGGCGATGGAATACGTGAAGGGGACGGATCTGCGTGAGATCCTGCGCCGTATGGGGAGTGTCCGGATGCCCGTGGTATGCGCGGTGGCGGTCGTGCGCGAGATGCTGAAGGGGCTCGGTTATGCGCACCGGGCATCGGACAGCACGGGGCATCTGCTCGGCATCGTGCATCGCGACGTGAGCCCGTCGAATGTGATGATCTCGACGGAAGGCGAGGTGAAGCTGATCGACTTCGGGATCGCGAAGATCCGGACGGTGGAGAGCTGCAGCGGGCTGGTTCAGGGGAAGTTCGCGTACATGAGCCCGGAACAGGCGCGTGGCGAACAGCTGGATGCGCGGACGGATCTGTTTTCGTGCGGAGTCGTCCTATATGAGATGCTGTGCGGCGTGCGCCCGTTTGAGGGGGATTCGGATCTTCAGTCGCTTGAGCGCGTAAAGACGCAGAAGCAACTGCCGCTGAGCGTGTATCGGCCGGATGTCGGGCCGGTGCTGGAGTCGGTGCTCGATCGCGTGCTGTCGAAGGATCGTGCCTGCCGTTATGAGAGCGCCGAAGCGTTCTATGACGCGCTTGAACCTGTCATGGCAGGGCAAAGGTTTGACCAGCGCGATATCGCGGGTTTTTTTGCGCCATTCATGTCTGAAGAGGGGACGGGAACCGTCGAGGATGCGATCGAAGGCGCGATCGATGAGATGCTTCATGCGCAGGCGTCTGCGAAGGGGCGCATGGCGACGCAGACGATCGATGTGGTGCCGGCAGATCTGGATAGGGCGCGATCGGGCGATCTGGAGGCTGCGTTAGAGGATACGCAGCCGGCTTCGAGCAGGCTCGGCGCGGCCGGTATTGCGCCGGTATCGGCGCTTGCTGAGACGCTGGAATCCCTTGGGCGTGGGCAGGAGACGGCTGAATATGTGGCTGATAGCGGCGCTGTTGCCGAACAGCGCGTGTCGCCTGAGCTCAGGGAGACAGACGTGTCACCCGGCACGGCTCAATCGCCGGAACGCGCAGAAAACACAGGTGCTGACGTGTCACCCGGCACGGCTCAATCGCCGGAACGCGCAGAAAACGCAGGTGCTGACGCGGTGCCGGGGGGCATGCAAACGGCAGGCGCGTCCTCTGCCGCGGCGGAAGCGGAGGCTGTTCGTCGGTCATCTGATCCCGGCGTGAAACGCCGGATGTCTTCAGAATTTCGATATGGCTTGATCTGCGGCCTGATCGGCATGGGCGTATGTGTGGGGATCGTGCTGTGGGTATGGTATGCGGATTCGGCACGCCGGGAGGCGAGTGTGCGGGATGCCGGGGATCGGGATGCGCTGTTGGCGCAGGCGGAACCAGAGCCGCGCTGGAAGCGTAACCTGCGTTCTCTGGTGCCGCATTATCATCGGGATGGCGTGCCGCTCCATTTTGTGACGGAGCCGGAGGCGGCGACGCTGTACATTGTGGAAGGTGGTTACCGCGCATTTGAAGGGAAGTCGGTGCAGCTGCTCACGGATCGTGATGTGGAGATCGCGCTCCAGGCACCCGGTTACGAGACATGCATGTTCCGCTTGAAATCCTGGGGGAGTTCGGCGCACGCGTTTCGAGATGTCGGCTGGGAGGACTGCCTTGGCGTGTC
>JAFZFY010000065.1 GCA_017555665.1 Pseudomonadota bacterium
ACGTAAGGCTTGACAACGGTCACTACATATCAGAGCCGAATACGCTCAAAATCATTCAGTTCAGGCTGTACGCTTTGCACACTTTCAGTGTGAGAATTGTGGTGATGACCATCCAACCAGGGGTTACGCTACGCGCCCCCCCTAGCTGTACACTTTGCCCCCATTCGGGGCGCTTATAATATCAGATTACCTTCACGTCTCATAAATACTAAACAGGCTCTCAGGACAAAACCTCCTGTGCGGCTAACGACTGCTTACCATCCACCGTCTACAGCCTGTCCGCGATGCCCTCCATACTTCAGACAAGTCTATGGGCAGAGCTGCAACCGCAGAACAGAGACCATCACTATTGCACTTGACATTGAATGTGCGCATAGTTTAGATTTAGTTGGTTGATTTTCTTTATAAACCGGCAGTAAATGGACAGATAATGTCATACTCGAATATCACACACGCACTCAGGCTCGCTTTTTCGCAAGAACACCAAACGGCTCGCAGAATGGGCACACCTTTGCTCACGTTCTTGCTTTTGTTGCTTCCCCTCACGGCAACCGCTCAAGACCAATGCGCCACGATCGGCCAGAATCCCCAGTGGACAGACGGACTGAAACAGCTCGTCAGCACGATGCAGGCAAACGACATGCAAAGTGCCAAATTACAGGCCAAAGAACTTGCCGACATCTGCCCGAACGCGCCAATGCTCAATTACCTCCAAGGCAAGATCGCCGAAGCACTTGGTGAAACCCAGGATGCGCTCTACTACTACCAAAAGGCCAGTGAAAACACTTATACCTTTGCCGTCGATCCAGATAATGCAAAGAAAATCTGGTATGCGCGCTATGAAACCGAACACCCCGAACGCACGGCCTCTGCACTCACCTCTAGTAACGAAAAACTCCAAGCCATCGAAACTGAACTCGCTCAATCCCAGTCAGATAACGCAAAGCTTCTAGACAACATCCATACACTTGAAGCGTCAGAACTGAAGACATCTAAAACCCTCATGTGGACTGGCGTTGGCTCTGCCGCAGGCGGTCTGGCACTCGTCGGAGCAGGCGTGGGTCTCATTTTTTCTGGCACTAAATATGAAAAAGTAACTAATGGTGAAATCACAGTCACTACCAAAGACTCGAATAATATCCTTGTTATTGATGAAACAAAGATAAACAAATACACTTATACGACCAACTATACAACTGGATGGATGATGATTGGCATTGGTTCAGCCTTTACAGTCGCTGGGACTATTTTAACCGCAATTTACGGCTATAAATACACCCACTCAAAATCTGAGCAGTTCTCTTTTCAAGTCTCTCCGTTCGGTAGTGCAACATTAATATACAAATTCTAGGAGAAAATATGAAAAACTTTCAGCCACTTGTTGTAATTTGTACACTTTTATTATGTGGATGTGACAATGGTATCGTCCCAACGCCGATGTGTGATGTCGGCAAAACCAAATGTGAAGATAATATCGTTTTCGAATGCATGCTCTTAGAAAGCGATACACAAGATCAATTTACATACTGGATCAAAACCCAAGACTGCCCAGGCATCTGTTCGGACAATAAGTGCGTATGCGATACGAACAAATGCCCGGAGGGGTGCAACGAGGACAACACGTGCAAAACCCAAAGCTGCCTAAACGGCATGGATGACAATGGCAAGTGCAAATGTCTTGATAGCTGCGCGAATGGCTGCAACGCAGATGGATCATGTATCAAAGACGAAAACTGCCTAAACGGCGTCGATGACAATGGTAAATGCAAATGCTCGGATAAATGTAAAGCCGGATGTTATGACGATGGTTCATGCAAATGCACCGATGGTTGCGCGAATGGCTGCAACGCAGATGGATCGTGTATCAAAGCCGAAAACTGTCTAAACGGTGTCGATGCCAATGGCGCGTGCATTTGCTCAGAAGAATGCGTCAATGGCTGCGATGCAACGGGCGCATGCAAATGCTCGCTATCATGCACCAACGGCTGTGATATGACTGGCGAGACATGCTGCCAGGACAACTGCCAAAATGGATGCAATGCCGGCGGCATCTGCCTGTGCCCAAAGGGATGCGCCAACGGCTGCGATATCAGCGGCAAAGCCTGCTGTGATGATAAATGTAAAAATGGCTGCGCAATCGACGGGGCCTGCTTATGCCCTGGCAACTGCAAGTATGGATGCGACGATAACGGCACATGTGCCCCCAACCCCGAAGGGTGCGCACATGGCCATGATCAAAATAATGGCGATTGCCTGTGTCCAGACAACTGCATAGACGGCTGTGACCCCAAAGGTGAAGCATGTAATTGTCCGATATCATGCCCAAACAGCTGTGACGCGACCGGTGCAACCTGTCTCTGTCAGCCAAGTTGTGCCGAATTATCCACATGCGATACCAAAACTGGACGATGCTCCTGCGTGGATACATGTCCCAATGGGTGCAAAGAAGATGGCACGTGCGACGAAGCATGTAAAACCATACAGTGCCAAGGCGAAAATGAGCAATGTCAAAACGGCGCATGTATAGATTTGTGCAAATCAATCACATGCCCTGACGCACATTACTGCAGCCTGGGAAGATGCCTCCAGATGGACGCAAACCATAACCATCTGCTCGACAAATATGAAACTGCCTCCAAACAAGGGGAACCATGCCGCAAATCTGCCGAATGCGATTCATCCAACGACAAAGGCGACGGTTTCTGCGACAGCTTTATCGGCTATAAATGCGCAACCAAGTGCACGTCCGATGAACAATGCACAGATATTAACGGCAGCGGTTATCATTATGTCTGCCGCCCAGATGGTCGTTGTGCCCCCGATAAATTTATATCCGTATGGAGCCTCCCTGAAGATGATACGAAAGTAACAATCTTCCTATATGCCTCAACACAGTCCAAATGTAAAATCGATTGGGGAGATGGCACCATCGAAACGGTAAGCGTCAATAACGACCAATTAAACCAAAGTCACACATACAATGCCCCAGGCGAAGTGACCATCACGATTTCTGAAGTCACGGGCGATTTGAAGTTTGGCGATAAAGACGTGAGTAATTCTAATGAATTTGCGACGCTTACAAGACACATACAAGAAGTCAAAGCATTTGGGCCCCTCGGTCTGGGCACTTGCGCCTTTCTCAACAGCCATAAGCTCACAAAAGTCTCCCAAGTCGATATTCCTAGGTCAGACCTGTTAACATCAATGGACAAACTATTTGAGAAGGCCAACGCTTTCAATCAAGATATTGGAAACTGGGATACATCAATGGTCAATCAAATGTATATGACATTCGGCAACGCCACAGCTTTCAATCAAGATATTGGGAATTGGGACACCTCAAACGTCAGAAACATGGAAAATATGTTCGCCGGTGCCACACAGTTTAATCAAGATATTGGAAACTGGGATACTTCAAATGTCACAAACATGGGAAATATGTTCTCCGGTGCCACACAGTTTAATCAAGATATTGGAAACTGGGATACTTCAAAAGTCACAACAATGAAATACATGTTTTCTAGTGCTACAGCGTTTAATCAGGATATTGGAAGGTGGAATACTTCGAATGTCAATGATCTAGCCTGTACATTCCATAAAGCCGAGAATTTCAATCAAGATATCGGGAAGTGGAACACCTCAAACGTTAGAAGGCTGGAAAGTACATTCAGAAAGGCTAAAGCTTTCAATCAAGATATTGGCAAATGGGACACTTCAAAGACGACAAGTATGTTTCAAATGTTCGAAGAGGCCACAGCTTTCAATCAAGATATTGGCAAATGGAACACATCAAATCTGAATGATCTTACGTCTATGTTTAATAATGCAAAAGAATTCGATCAAGATTTAAGCTCGTGGGATATCTCAAAAGTTGAAAAAGCCTATAGTGAAACCATAAATAATAAAGTGGTTTGGCATAATACAAATGTATTTAAATCTTCCGGAATTTCAAAAGAGAATTACTGCAAAATCGCCCCTATATGGGAAGCTCAAGGCATTGAGCTTGGAAATCCACATACTTGTCCATAGTGTTTCATAACCAAGCATATACCAAACATTTGGTAGCCTATGCATGGCACGGCGTATCGCAACGCGATAGCCGCGCCAGTGAGCCGTATGCGCCCGAGGGCGCATAGGCGAGCAATAAAAAATACCAGCAGGCCAGAAATCACATTCTTCTAAAAATAACGCTTCCCGCGCTATTTGCTAGCATGGCTCATGGCTTAGGCTTCTTCGGTTTTACCCAATCCATGAACGCCTGATATTTCTCATAGCCATGCATGATTGTATCAGATTTGCTCGCTATGCCATCGAGTAAATGATCAACCGTTTGGTTGAGTTTGCTCGTCTTGGCTTCACGAATAAAGGACTGCACAGATTTAAAGTTATCCGTGAACCTATCCATCAAGTGCAGTTTTTGGACATGGGGCTTGGCAAGTGCGCGATATTTTTCAAACGCCTCTACGCTTTCATCAATTAATGAAATGCAATTCGAGCATACGCAGTGGTAATTGCGCTCAATCTCATCGCAATCCCTGCATCCAAAATCGCCAATATAATAATATTCATTATGCTTATTAACCTGTTCGCCAAACATCTTGCGATAATCATAACCACAGATTTCGCAAGCTGTGCCATGCTTCTTAGACAAATATTCATCCAGCTGATTTTTCCAGCGAAAATCGTTATCTTCTTCTTCTTCATAGTCATCTTCATCCCTCTCTTGATGAATGACATCCTCGATATAGCATTGCCAAAGCATTTCCAGTCGCTCTGTATCATCCTCAGATTCGATAAGGCGTCCAGAATGGCCGCCATACCAGTTAAAATTAGGGATATTCTTTGTCAATATATCTGAAGACAACAAATGCCCATTCGGATCGCCCATAAACTCTATATTCAGATCCATATAATAGACCTCTCGGCCTTTGCCCGACCAATCCTCATCGATATAGGGCTCTGAACAAAACTCCCCACACATCACAATGCCGTTGGGTTCCTTTCCGCATCTCACCAAAAAGAAGCGATCCCCTATTTTAGCTTTTTCATGTTCCCAGACGCTCCAATTCATAGAGGCATCCCACCAATGTTCCATCAGCTCGCAATACTGCTGTATTGTAAAACTAGAAATCTCCGGGTTCCAAAACAGAATAATCGTGTTCGCCATCACATCCTCCAGAATAAAACCATAACGCTACCCATACCTCTATAGCGCTCTAAATGTATTCTTTCTATAGCACACGCACGTATGAAACGCCATCACAGAGGCCTCACCCGCCGCTTCCGCAGCACCCTCTCTAGTTTGGAGAGCGTTGTTGGGGTTCACTTGCGCTCACCCATGTTGATGCCCCCCAAAACGGTATTTCCACGTTTGTAAGCGCAAAAAAAAGCCCTTTCTCTTTCGAGAAAGGGCTTCAAAGCTCAACTTAAGCTCAGATTATTTAAATGATGTCCAAGTCAGGTTGTCGATAACGACCTGCTTGCCAGCTTCCTCGACCATCAGGCTCACATCGCCCGGACGATTGACACCATCACACGAAACCGTGATGACATCCGTCGATTTCGCATCGATCTTGGCCCAGTTACAGATGATGCCATTCACATAGAGATAGACTTCACGGCTATTCTTGCTCGTGTAAGCCTTCTTAACCTGAACAGACACGCTGCCTACACCGCCAGTCACTGTGCCGCTGATATAACCGCCATCCTTCAGCATCAGGCCTTCGCCATCAATCGCATAGTCATTCAGATCCGTGCGTCCATAATATGACCACGTGACATCCGCATGCGTGCTGTCGAAGCTGCCCCGCTTATAGAATGTGCTCTTGTTACCAATACCCGCGAAATCTTCGACAATTTTCACGTTTTCGACGGGATCATCCACAACGGGATCATCCACAATCGGCTCGTCCACAACGGGATCATCCACGATCGGCTCGTCCACAACGGGATCATCTACGACAGGATCATCGACAACGGGATCATCCACGACAGGATCATCGACAACGGGATCATCCACGACAGGATCATCAACAACGGGATCATCCACGACCTTGCACGCCGCATCAGAGGCGCAAGCCGCATCTGCGCAATCGGCTACGCCGTTGTTGTCATCATCGATACCATTGCCGCATACTTCAACAAAGCGTGAAGCAACTTCAGGCGCCTTGCTCAAGATCCAATCGGTATAATCCTGAACAGCCGTCGAGATACCGGTCTTTGCACAAGCCGCATCGCCATAGCTCGTCAAGCCGGCAACATATTCCACACCGCCGAGTGTATAGAATGCAGGACCGCCGGAATCGCCCTGGCACGGACCACCATCATCTTGCTCGTAATAGATGCTGCCGTGGGGAAGCCAGACATATTCGGTGTAGTTATTCAGGCAGAAATAGCCATTCTTGCAATAGCTATAATACGCCCAGCTGCTGCACATGCTCTTATCGGGATGGCAACCATTCACGATGACCGAGCCATACTCGCAACCTTTGCTTGCATCACCGTCTGCCGCACCGCAATAATAGGCGATCGGCGCAGCAAAACTGATCTTCGTGCCGGCATTGCCTTTCTCGTCATAACCAAAGCCGACAAACTCCATCTGCACACCGTCACGCACGGCTGCACGATTCACACCCAGCCATTTCGGCAACGGACGGATCGGCTTCACCACATCTTCAGAAATCGGCTTCTTCAGCTTGATCAGGGCGATATCACCATCGATCGTGCCATACTTGCTGTTGATATCGCGATCACCGTAATTCTCATGGAAATAGATCTGCGCAACATCATACAGATTGTTCTTCAGCTGCGCTTCCGTATTGCCCACGCCGATCTTAATATAAGAATTCAGCGAACTCGCCACGGGACCTCTGGAGCCATCCTCCGTCACGCAGTGCGCAGCCGTAATGACCCACTGCGGATGAATCAATGTACCGGTGCAAATGCTCTGCTCGCTATAACCACGCGCACCCGTCAAGAAAAGGCTGACAACCGCTTTATGCGCTTCTGTCACATCCTTCGTGCCATTGATCATCGCATGCTCGCTCAAGGTCAGCGCTGTTGAAGGCACTTTATCTGTAACAATGCCCTCGGAACACGCCATCCCCAGTGACCCCAATACTGCCGCCATAATAAGCGGCAATCTTGCCTTCCTCATACATCCTCCTCCACTCGCCTACACACACCTACCGAATATTCGGCGGCCAATGGCGATTTACGCACTATATCTTGCCTATCTGGTTCAAAATCACAAGTTTTTTTTGAATTTTCTTCAACATTTTGTTGCGATTCAGCCGCCCTCTAAATTTGAGCGTTTCAGCGCATGTCGCGCCAATACGCAATCATGCACTTGTATTTCCTTAGCCCCAGAATCCTTGTGCAGCTAACTACTGCCTACCAACTACTGCCTACTGCCAGTTCCGCAGTGCGCACGCATTCAGAAAACGTCTATGGGCTGAATCGTTACATATTTTAGCAGTCATTCCCTCTCATAGGCGTTTTCGAAAATCATCGGGGATTTCATGCAGGCAACAAGCCGTAGATGGCTGCAAGCTGCACACGGGATTATGGCCAGGAAAACCAGCTTTACTCTCCCAATCCCCCCTAAATGATGCCACAAAATATGGTCAAGGAATCGCCATACTCCGTCGCAGAACAGAGCCAGGAAATACTGTCCTTTTTGGCCCCCCATATATGGGTGCGCGCAAGCGAACCCGCCCTCTCCAAAACGGAGAGGGCGCCGCAGAATCAGCGAGTGAGATCCGGAAAATCCATATCCACAGCTGAAGCACAGAGCTAAGAAAACTTTAACGGATCGATCCCAACAGACCGCAGTTCAAAACGCTCAGAAACGCCCTTGGGGGCTGCGCATGCGGCACAAACAAATCAGAATTCGATCGGTTCCGTGCTGACGAGTGAATCTCCCGCCATCTCAAATACATAGTCCGTCTCTTTTCCGCCGCGCACGAGCGCGACCTTGACTGACGGCGCTTTTCCCGTCTCCTCAGCCTTCTCGTAAGCCGGCATCAGCCCTTCCGACAATTTCCCGGCAGCCTGCTCCATATCCGCCTGAATCTCGCCAAACGAAACCTCTACAACCGCAACATCCGCCCCATCAATACACGCCGTGCATTTCAGTGAACCGTCATCCGATACGACACTCTGAAAGGCATGCATAATAAACTCCTGAAATTCCATCTTCACCTCCACTGCTGTTGTCACACGATTGTGACATAGATATTTATAAACCACAGACGCAGCCTTGACCACTGCTATCACATCACGACTTCATCAAAACCACGCCGCCGGCCCTCACGCAAACATTGATATAAACGCGCGGCGTATGCGAAGCATAGACGCGCCAATCGCGCGGCGTATGAAATAGCCGCGCCCCATGTAAAGACGTGTCGTGACACGTCTCTTGCGCGGCGTATGCGAAGCATA
>JAFZFY010000066.1 GCA_017555665.1 Pseudomonadota bacterium
GGGGATGGCTTTTCCAGATCTCACCTGCCGCTTCTGCGGCATCCTCTCGAGAGGGTTGCGGGTTCGCTTGCGCTCACCCAAATTTGAGTCACCATAAGATTGGTATCTCCACGCTTATAGACTATGGCTTGTGGGCTGGTTGCGGCCGGCTTGAGTTTATATGTGTATCTGTGATAGAGAGCGGTGTCATCTTAGGGGCTGGAAAGGCGTGTGTGTTTATCTGGGCGTTTTCTTGGCTTGAGTTTTTAGGGACAAGGCTGTTTGGGATGCGGCGTGATATGAGCAGACATCAGGTGGGGTTGGGAATTTTGATGTCAGCCGGCTTGGTGCTGTCGGCTGCTGCGGGCGGAGCGGCATGTGCTCAGGAGACGTTGTCTGCCGGCAGTGCTGGGCGTGATCGCGGTGCGGTTGCTGGGGGCGTGCAGGCGGGCAGTGCGGACAGCGAAGCATCCGGGGGAACGGAAAGCGCGTCAGGGGGCAGTGTTGCATCCGGGAGCTCTCAAGGCTCTGCGGCGCCCCGTTCCAGGATGCGCCGCACGATTGAAAACCGCGAATTTGATGACCGCGACAAGATCATTCTTCTGCTCAATGCGCATTGTGATTTCCCGACGCGTGAGGATCTGCTTCTGACGAGTGCCGATGCGGAGGTGCATCTTCATTCGATCCTCAACGATGATTCGCTGTTATTTTCGGTGCGGATGCGTGCGCTTGAGGCGCTGGCATATTTTGATACGCCTCAGAACAGACAGATGCTTGAGAAGATTTTGGCGCATCCGGAGCAGATGGAACGGCCGATGATGCTCATGCAGGCGATTATTGCTTACCCCAAGGTTGCGCCCGAAACGGCGCCGGCCGTGCTTGAGCCTTTTTTGGCAAGCGATAATGATATGATCCGTTTTGTGACGATATCGAGCCTGAAAAAATGCCCTGGGGAAGCGGCTGTCGAGGTGTTGCGTTCTCGGTATGCGGTGGAGGGGAACCGATTTTTTCAGATGCGCCTGAAGAGTGCGATTGATGAGCATTGCCGTGAGGATCGCTCGTGCCGGCGGTAGTCTCGATGCCGTGAGCAGTGCGTGTTCTGAGCTTTATTGCGCGTATTATCAAGGGGAAGCGTTGCATGTATATTGCCGTGACCTGAGGGGGTAGCGGCGTATTGAGCGTAGCGAGATAGCCGCGCAGGGGGAGGCTTCCCCCTGCTTGAAAGCATCCTGGAGGCGTTTGGGGCTGCCCCGTGCATGTGAATTTAATTGCGTATAATTTCGCACAAAAGAGTACGGATGTGCTAATCTAGTAAAGTTGCGGGCTTTCTGGTCTTGCGTTGTGTTTTGTGGATCCATTCATAAGAGGATGGCGATGTTTCGGAAGCGTCTTCTGGTAGTCTTTGTCGGTCTTGTTCTCATTTTGTGCGGTTGCAATATGGCGGCAGTGGAATCGAATGAGCAGACGGAGAAAGGGATCCGGCTTTATGAGCAGAAGGCCTATCCGAAAGCGCTTCAGGTGCTTCAGATGGCATCGGAGCGGGATCCGAACAATGACCTTCCGCTGTATTATATGGCGCTGATCGATATGGAATATTTCCACGATTATGGGAAGGCGATCCAGGAGCTTCAGCAGGCGACGGGGATTCTGGCGGACAGCGCGTTATACTGGCACAAGCTTGGCGAGGCGTATTACGGCCTTGCCGAGCAGCAGATGCTGAACCGTCAGAAAGAGGATGCGGGGGCGAGTTTTACGGCGTGTATCCGTTCTGAGCATGAGGCGACAAAGATCGACAAGTATTATGCGGAGGCGCAGCTGCAGGAGGCTCGATGCCATGTCGGTCTTGAGGATTTTGACCGTGCGGTAGAGGCATACGAGGCATCGATACGGTCGGATCCGACGCTGAAATCTTCGGACAATGTGACGGTTCATTACAAGGAGCTTGCGGAGCTGTACGCTGATTTCGGGTTTCAAGGTCGTGCCGTGTCTGTTTTGACGAACGGCCTTGCGATCAATATGAATGACGGTCAGCTTGAGGTGGTTCTCGGAGATGTGCTTGCGGATATGGAGCGTTATGACGAGGCGCTGGCGCATTACGAGGCGGCATACCGATTTCTGGATGAGAGCGGTGAGTCAAAGCTCTACACGCTTTCGGCGATGTTCGGCGCGGCGAAGGTCAACTATGACCTTGCGAGGCAGATGCGTGCGCGTGGTGAATTCCGCAAGGCATTTGACTACTATTCGGAGGCGCGTACCTGGTTTACCCGGTATGCGGACCGTGCGGTGACGGAGGCAGAGAAGATCCGCCGTGCGGGGGCGCTTTTGAAGATCAAAGAGATCAACGAGATCATGAAGGAAGAGAATATCTGACAGAGGGGAGATGAGGAGGGGCGATGAAATTACTGACGCAGGTTCATACGATCCAGCTTCCGAGCGCGAAGGCGCTTGCTGTCGCGATTCATCCGTCTGGGCGTTTATGTGCAGCCGGTGATCGAGACGGCGTGATCCATATCATAGATATTGAGCGCGGCGAGATATTGCGGCGTTTGAAACCGCACACGGAGTTCGTGTATACGCTTGCATTTCATCCGGAGACGGGGCATCTGTTTTCTGCTGGGAAGGACAAGAGTATCCGTGAATGGGATGTGGAGACGGGTAATTTTATCCTGGATCATGCGGGGATCTATATGTCGTCTGCGTCGCGTTCCTTAGGTGCGCAGAGGCTGAAGCCGACGACGCGCAGCCATAGCATGACGATTTTGTCTATCGCGTTGGAGCGCGACGGGCTCATGGCGACGGCGAGCCAGGATCGCTTGGTGAAATTGTGGAAAAATGGGGAGCCGATCCGCACCTACGACTGGCACACGGCACCGGTGACGTGCGCGCGTTTTCAGCCGGAAAAACGGACGCTTTATTCCGCGTCGCGTGATATGACGATCCGGGCGTGGAGTGAGGAGACGGGGGCTGTGATTCATAAGTACAGCGGTCACACGTCTGAGATTGTCGGGCTTGAGTTTCTGGATGCAGAGCGGTTCGTGTCGGTTGACAAGCTCGGTACCGTGATCGCGTGGCAGGTCGAGAAGGAAATCATGGCGGGGGTGCTTTACAGCAGCGTGAAGCCCACGGTCTGCGCCAATCTGATGGGGGAAACGCTATTGCTCGGACAGGAAGATGGCGCGATTGTCGGCATTCCGGTCAATTTTGGAGATAAAGTAGAAAAAGTCGCTTCGATATTTGAAGAGAACTGCCACAATGTCGATGTGCGATGTATAGCTTCGCATGCGGATGGTGCGGTCGTTTCTGGCGACAATGCAGGAAAAGTCATCTTGTGGAAGCGAACGTGAGCATTGGAAACGCTATGAATAAGTCAATTTATTTTGTCATACTGGCGATGTTCTTGGCACTGACTGGTTGCAACAAGAACTCGGAAGAAGTGAAATCGGCGGCGGATGTGGCAGAGAACAAGTTGCAGCAGCAGACGTTTGATGTCACCGGTCTTGAACTTGAGGAGATCGATATCAACGGTGACGGCCGTGCCGATCAGCGCGTGTATTCACAGGAAGGCGTGGTGCTCTATGTGGTGCGCGATCTGAACTTTGACGGCAAGACGGATATCACGGAGTTTTATGACGTGACGGGTGCGCGTTCTCGTGACGAGATTGACCTGGATTATGACGGTGTCTGCGATTTGATCGTGACTTACGAGAACGACAAGCTGGTCAAGAAAGAATTTTCCGTGGACTTTGAGGGAAATCGTCATGGGGTTCAGCTTTATGACAGCAACGGGAATCGCACGCAGATCAGCCATGACTATGACGCGGATGGGAACGTGGATGTGATTGAGTTTTACCATCCCAAAGAGAGCGAGCCTTATAAGGTCGAAGACCTGAGGATGAAGTGAGAGGTGCCGGATCATGAGCGAGGTATCGCGCAGCTGCTTTTATTCGATGCAGAGCATATTTGTGGCATCTGACTTTCTTCAGTATGCGACGCAAGCGCTGTATCAGGCATACGATTTGGCGCAAGCGTCTTGTGCATCGCTGACCTGCTTCCATGCGCTCGAGAAGTTTCCTGCGGTGATGCGCGCAATATTGTTTCCGTATGCGGCATTGGGTAGCGACGAAGTCGAGATATTGAACGAGGTGCGAAGCGGGGTAGAGGCTTCGGGGAATGCGTATCTTTCTAAGGTGATGCCTGGCAAGGCAGAACACATCCGGTTGAAAGTTGATTTTTCGCGCGACTCGATGGCGAAGTCGATCCTTCATGCCGCGTCTGAATGCAACGCGGATCTGATGTTTGCAGGGGCGTATGGCACAAAGCCGCATACGACGGGCATTATCGGCAGTATGGCGGCGACGTTTGTCGCCTATACACGGATCCCGTTTTATCTGATCAAGGATCCGACGCATCGTGGCAGCCATCGGAAAATCCTCGTAGCTTTTCTTGATCCGGAGGTCTCGCCGCAGCTCCTGGCATGGGCAGTTTCTTTCGCGATGTATTATCCGGATTCGGATGTCGAGATCGTCACGCCAGTGCCCGATTTGAAGCGCGCGGATCCGCACGGAGATTATCAGGGATTTTCGCCGGCAGAGCGTCATGTGCGTGCGGCGACGGAACATGTGACGCAGCGTGCGAAACTGGCTGTGCAGTCGCTGACCGTTCCGTTTATGTTTGAAGCGCATGCGGGGCGTTTGTCCTTCCGCCAGCACGCTCCGGTGATGCCGCCGGCAAGCGCTGTGCTGACCGTTGCGGATGAGATCGGGGCAGATCTCATCGTGATTCCGTCCTCGCAGCCGTCTCTGAATGTCGATAACGCGCTTCGGGAAACGGCCCGGAATATCACGGAATATGCGAACCAGAACTGTCTGGTGATCCCGTCGGCATTTTTGGTCTGATTCGGGATGGCGCGTATCAGGCGGGGGGCCGCCCGATCACGATACGGGACATTTATGAGGGCTCTGGTTTACAAGTCTTCGGTTTTTCTGTGCCTCACGTGTTGCGGGTGCGGCTTCTTCGTGAGGGGAGCGATGCGTGCACTCGCCTTGTTTGGGATGATACCGGGATCATCACTGTTGTGGGGTAACAGAGCCTTTATTTCTGGACTATAAAGGACAAGATAGATGTCCGAATATCCGCTCATTGCTGATCTGGCACTGATTCTGATCGCAGCTGGTTTTACATCGGTCGTTTGCCGGTTTACGAAGCTTCCGGTCATCGTCGGCTATCTTCTCGCCGGTCTTTTGACAGGGCCGTATATCTCGATTCTGCCAAATGTGACGGACAAGGCGAGCATACATACGTGGTCCGAGATCGGCGTGATCTTCTTGCTCTTTGCCCTGGGGCTTGAGTTTAACTTTAAAAGTCTGTTGAAAGTGGGCAAGACGGGGGCGATCACGGCGATCGCGATCCTGCTGGGCGTGATGCTGGCAGACTTCGGGCTAGGCGCCATCTTTGAGTGGAGCAGCACGCAGAGCATCTTTATGGGGGGGATGCTGGCGATCTCCTCGACGATGGTCGCCGTTAAGGCGTTTGAAGAGCTCAAACTGAAGGGGCAGCCGTTTACACACATCGTGTATGGCGTTGAAGTCGTAGAGGATATCGTCGCGATCCTTTTGATGGTGATTCTGCCGATGCTTGCGTTGAGCCAGAGCGATACGCTTGCCAAGGAAGTCTCGACATCGATCATGCGCGTGCTGTTCTTCATGTCGCTTTGGTTTATCGGCGGGATATTTCTGGTGCCGTCGCTTTTGCGCAAGCTGAAAGCCTATTTGAATGACGAGCTTCTGCTCGTGATCGCGCTCGCGCTTTGCCTTGGAATGGTGATGTTTGCTGAACTTGCGGGGCTTTCGCGGGCACTTGGCGCATTCGTGATCGGCTCTATCCTGGGAACGACGACGGAGGCGCATCATATCGAGAAGCTGATGGCGCCGATCAAGAACTTGTTTGGCGCGATTTTTTTCGTGTCTGTCGGGATGATGGCGGATCCGTCTGTGATCCTGGATCACTGGGGCATGATCCTTCTGGCGATGCTCGTGGTCGTGATTGTTCAGCCGATTGCGGCGATGCTGGGGGTGTTTTTGTCCGGGCGCACGCTGAGCGAGTCTGTGCACGCGGGCTTGAGTTTTGGCAATATCGGCGAGTTTTCGTTTATTATCGCAAGTCTGGGTATCGCGCAGGGTGTGCTTGAGGCCTATCTTTATCCGGTCGTGATCGTCGTGTGCGTGATCACGACGATATCTATGCCGAATATGCTGAAGCTGGCAGATCCTCTGACGGCTTTTTTGGAAGCGCATCTGCCTGAGCGAGTCGTGCGTCGTGGGAAATCCGTCGATGCCGAGGAAGCATCTAAACCGCCGAGCCGTCGGGCGATACTCATCCGTCAGTTTATCTTTGAGACATTGATTTTGAGCGTGGTCATTATCGGGGTGATCTCCTTTATTGGCGGATATCTGGAGCCTCGTGTGGTCGCGCTTGCCGAGCGTTTTGAATATGCCTATGCCGAGTTGATCTGTCGCGGCGCGTGTTTGGCCGTGATGTATCTGTTGGTGATGCCTTTTTTGAGTGCGCTGGTCGTGCGCCGCGCCAACATGCAGCACGCCTTCTTTGTGGTTCTTCTGAAGGGCGGGAATCAGAGCCTTCTGAACATTCTTCGGGCCGTTCGGATCTTGATCGTCATCGGGTTGATCGCGTTTGCGACCATCGCGTACTCGCCGTTTTCGTGGCCGGTCAGTGCCGGTATCGGTGCTTTCGTCTTTTTGACGGTCATATATTTCAAGGGCATGTTTGCGAACTATATCCGCCTTGAGCGTCAGTTTTTGTTCAACTACAACGAAGTTGAGCTCGCGGAGCAGCAGGAGTGCGGGAGCCGTCTTGGGGATGAGCTTGGTTCTCTGACGAGTATCCGCACTGGCGGCTGGCTTTCGGGGGATCTCTCGGTGGCGCGTCTTCGCATCGATGAGGACTCGCCATTTTTGGACAAGACGTTGAAAGATCTGAACTTGAGGGCTGAACTTGGGCTCTATATCATCCGCATCGAACACGGGGATAGCTTTTCGGTGAATATTC
Organism: Pseudomonadota bacterium; assembly: GCA_017555665.1. Lineage (GTDB taxonomy): Bacteria > Myxococcota_A > Bradymonadia > UBA4248 > UBA4248 > UBA4248. Next base: position 7,045 of record JAFZFY010000066.1, read on the forward strand.
CCGTGGGGGATGCCAAGATGATTCTTGATGATACGATCTTTGTCGTGGGTAAGAGTGACGCGCTTCGCGCGTTATCGCGTGAGCCGTATAATATATCTCCGAAGAAGCTTCACATCGAGTCGATGCGCGCATTTACGAAAGGCGTTGCCGAGCGGCGCACGGATGAGGCGAATCTGCGCTGTATCGCGATCCCGATCCATGAGGGGAGCGGACTTGTGCATAAGACGCTTCGCGATTCCGGTATAGGCGAGCGCAGCCACTGTCTTGTAATCGGTATTGAGCGTGATGATCGCGTGGAAATGAATCCGAGTGCGGATGCGACATTCGAGCCCGGCTGCCTGGTGTGGGTCATCGGGGAATCGCAGGGGCTTTCGGTTTTACTTGAGGACAATATCAGCGCATCCGAAATACCGACCGAGGCTTAAATGCGGCAGGGCTGCCGTATGAAATAGGCAGCCGGCGCGGGCGTATCCGGCGTAGCCGGATAGCCGCGCGTCAAAGATATCACCGGCTCAGGCCATCAGCCGCCGTTGTATTTTTTCCAAAATCGATCGTTTTGGACGTTGATGGGTTTGCCGACTGTGAGCGTGAGGAAGTTTCTGGCGAGCCTTGTGTACCATTCATCGCCGCAGATTTTGAGGCCTTCGAGCCCGCCGTTTTTGGCACCCGAATAGATGCCAAGCCAGTCGTTTTGTGATTTCGACAGGCAGACGCCGTACTCGTTACCGAGTTGCAGCAGGCCGCGGAAGTGGAAGTCTGACGGGGAGATGACGCTCGCCAGCGCGGTAAACGGGTTGAGATGTCGTTCGGTATAGAGCCAGTAGGCTGTGACGGCCCCGGTCCTGTCTGCGCCATGCAAACAGTGCAGGTAGACGGAGTTGTCGGGAGCGTTCCGCATAACATCCATGATCTCTTCGATATTGAGCAGACGCGTCCTCAGAGGGAAGCTGTGCAGCACGATGCCGAGTTTCTGGGCTTTTTTCTGGACATCTGGCGGCAGCCTGTGAAGGCTGATGATCGTTTTGATGCCAAGCGAAAGGAATTCGTCGAGGTCAGACTCGTTTGGCATGGCGCCGACGAAAAACGTGTCCACATTTCTAAAATTTCTCGGCAAAGCCTGAGCATCAGAGGGCATCAGGTGAAACAAGCTCAAGGCAAGGCTAATCGTAATCAGGCACTTTTTCATATTGAATCCTGCAGGCAACATCCGTGTTGCGAACTGATATTTCTGCCGCATTTTTTGAGAAAAGCAATAGAAATTTGAAACGACTTTGAAGGAATTTGGGGAGTGTGTCCTAACATGTGTTAGGTGTTGAAGAATTTTCGTGAATGGGATAGACGGAACACGGCGAAGTTTTGGTGTGTTCATGTTGGGAACCCATGCAATATAATACCAATGACATCATAGGTGGCAAATATCGCATCGTTGATCTGATCGGCGGCGGCGCAATGGGCGCGGTTTATAAGGCCGAGCACGAGCTGATGGGCAAGGCTGTAGCCCTGAAAATCCTGCATGGCGACTTTGCGGATAACGAGGAATATTGCAGCAGGTTCTCTAGAGAGGCGCAGGCAGCCGCGACGCTGGATCATCAGAACATCTGTAGCGTGATGGATTATGACACGACAGAAGAAGGCGTGTCGTATTTGGTGATGGAGTATTTGGATGGCGAGACGCTGAAGTCGCGTCTTGCACGCGTGGGGAGCCTGAGCCCGTCTACCGCGATCCACATCATGGATCAGCTTTTGAGCGCGCTGGCATGCGCGCATGCGTGCGGGATCGTGCATCGCGATGTGAAGCCGGATAATATTTTTCTGATCCAGCGCGAAGGACGTGATGATTTTGTCAAGCTGATCGATTTCGGCATTGCGCATATCGACAACCCGCGCGGCGAGGACAAGACGATGACGCATGCCGGGATGATCTATGGCACGCCTCAGTATCTAGCACCGGAACAGGCGCTTGGCGAGGCTGTGGATCATCGCACCGATCTTTATGCGTGTGGCTGCATTTTTTATGAGATGCTGATGGGGGTTCCGCCGTTCGAGGGCAAGAATTATATCGAGCTCATGAACAAGCAGATTTCTGAGGATCCGCCGCATCTCGACCGCAGCATCGCGCAGTGGGAGCGTCTTGACGCGGTGATCCAGAAGCTGCTGAACAAGGCGGCGGAGATCCGCTACCAGAGCGCGCAGGAAGTGAAGCAGGAGCTGGAAGCGATCCAGGCGTTGCTGTCGGGCGTGCCTGCAGTGGCGTTTGTGGGCGGTGCCGCGCATATCAGCGGCGTGTCAGATGCCGTGCTTGTGCGCGTCAATGATCATCCAAGCGGTGTTTCGGATGCTGTGCTTGTGCGCGTCAACGATCATCCAAGCGGTGTTTCGGATGCCGTGCTTGTGCGCGTCAACGATCCGGGGGGGGGGCACGACGATATCGATATCGATCTCAACAAGGTTTCTGAGAACGCCGGATTGCGGCGTAAGCAGATCATCGTGTTGCTTGCGGCGATTGTCGCGCTCGTGCTCATCATCATCATTAGCCTGACGGGGGGCGAAAAAACGCCGGAAGACGTGCGCGATGTTCCGGATGCCGGGGCGCAGCCTGTGATGGCTGCGGCACCAGCGCAGGCAGAGCCGGAACAGCCTGGCGTTGCGGAGCCTGTCGAGGTGGCGCTGCCAAAGCCGGAGCCCTACAACTACCGCGAGGAGGGGTTCAAGATCTCGTTTGATGCCGTTTTGTCGCATGAGATCAGCGTCCTGAATGCGGTCGAGAATTATTATAGCATGAACTATGAGGAGGCGCAGGACGCGCTGGCCGAGGTGCGGTCTACGTACTGGCATCACCCGAATTATGTGCGCCTGTATGTGCTCCTTCAGGATCAGCTGGGGCTGACTGATGGCGTGTATGCCGGGCTTGAGCACCTCCTTGAGATCGAGCCGGAGGCCGTGAGAAACCCGTCTGTCGCGCAGATGATGCTGAAATATTACGAGGCGCCGGATGCCTATGAAATGCTGGATGGCGTGCTCTCGGATGCCAACCCCAAGTATGCCGCATACTCCGTGGCGTGGCTGATCATTCAGTCGCCGTATGATGCTTACGAGGAGCGTCTGGATCATCTGACTGACCTCTATAACCTCCTTAACCCCGAAAATGTGCCGGCTTGGCTGAGGGATTCTGTGCGGCTTTGGGAGTTCGCTAAAGAGGCATGTGAGACGCGTCTGGAGCTGATTCAGCAGATCGCGGCGAAAGATTATCCCGAATTCTGGGAATATGTCTTTGAGCCGATGTATCGCTCGCATGGTCATATGTGCAAGAATCGCCATCGCCGTGCGGATTGCAACGCGTGCATGCGAGATTGGCTCGACGCGCATCGTCCGGCGGGGATGGCGCCCGCCGAAGATTTCGATGATGAGGAAGAAGAGGCGGTTGAGCCGCATCCTGCGAAACCGTCCAAGCCCGCTTCGGGCAACGACAAGAATACGAAACGTTCCAAAAAGAAAAAGGACAGCGCGCCGGTCGATATTGAAGCGATGGAAGCACTGCCGATCTGATCGGGATGTGTCGGTGGCTCGGCGTGTGTGGACGCACAGAACCTCAGTGTTTTCAAGGCGCAGGCGTGTGCGCGGCGAAGCGGTCACGGCGTTCTGGCGCGCCGTGATCTGCCTGCATGCGTGAATTCTGGGGCGTGATGCGGTCAGTCCAAGCGGCGTGATTTGCCCCGTCTGCAGGGCGTACATGAACAGCCTTGTGTGGATGGTCTTATGCGCACGCGGCCGCAACGCTTTGGCTGTACTTTTTTTGTGGCAGGGGGAAGTCTCCCCCTGCGCGGCTATGTGCTCGCCAGAGACGTGGCACGTCTCTGGCTGCGCGCATACGCCGCTACCCCCTCGACATCAGGGTCATGCGAGGGCATCGAAGCGCAGGAAGTGCATGGAGAAGTTGCCGCGACCGTGGGTGATGGTGCGAAGCTTCATGGAATAGCCGAACATGTTTCTGAGCGGCACGATGGCGTGGATGATGCTCCTGAGCGGATCGTTTTCGAGATTCTCGACGAGCCCTTTGCGCAGCGTGAGATCGGAAATGAGGTCGCCGATGTTCTCGTCTGCGGCAATGATATCGACGGACATGAGAGGTTCGAGAATCTTCGTGCCAGATTTCTTGTAAGCGTTTCGGACGGCTTCGCCGGCGGCGATACGCGATCCGATGAGGTTGGCATTCCCTTTTGCATCAAGGCCGATGGCCGTGATATGGATTTCGACATCTGTCATTTCAAAGCCATTAGGGCCGTACAGCATGGCATCTTTGGCCGCGCCGAGCACGGCATCCGAGACGTCTTGGCGTATAAAGGGATGACCGTCTGGCAGCATGAGCTTGCAGACGAGCCCGGAGTCTTTTTCGCCTGGGATCGCTCTCGCCGTGACTTGTCCGAAAATGACTTCGCCTTCGTGATCGCGTTCAAAGGATGCCGTATCTTCGGCTTCGCAGATGAGCGACTCTTTGCACACGACGTTCGGGCTGCCTTTGCGGACGAGTATGTTGAATTCTCTTTTGAGTCTTTCGCATGCGACTTCGAGATGCAGTTCGCCCATGCCTCTGAGGAGGAGCTCGCCTGTATCTGCGTCTTCTTCGAAGATGATGGTGGGGTCTTCCTCGTGGATGGAGTTGAGCGCTTCGACGAGTTTGTCCTTGTCCTTGATCGATTCCGGCTCGATGGCGATGGACATGACTGGGTCGTTTGCCTCAATTTTTTCGAGCAGGATCTGGCTGGATGGGGCGCACAGCGTGTCGCCTGTGGTCATGCCCTTTGTCTTGACCATGGCGACGAGAGAGCCTGCGCCTGCCGATTCGACGCGATCGACACGGTTGGCGTACAGCCTGAAGATGTGCTTGATCTTGAAGGACTGATTTTGTGTGGCATTGAGGATCGTGTCATTTTCCCTGAGGATGCCGGAATAAATGCGTACAAAGGCGAGACGTTTTGCCTCGATCTGCTGAATTTTGAAGATGAGACCGCAGAAAGGCGCGCTTTCGGAACGCGAGTGTTCGATTTCTCGGCCTTTGAAATCGGTGCCTTTGAGGGCAGGCAGGTCGCCGGGGGCCGGGAGATAGTCGACGATGCCGTCCATCAGGGGCTGAATGCCTTTATTTTTAAGCCCTGAGCCGCAGAATACGGGGACGGCTTTGAGAGAAATGACGGCCCTTCGAAGGGCGGCTTTGATCTGGTCTTCGGAGATGTCGAGCCCTTCGAGATAGGCTTCGGCGATTTCGTCATCGGCATCTGCCAGTCTTTCGATGAGCGTTTCACGCGCGGCTTCTGTTTCGTCGATCAGTTCTGGCGGTATCTCGCAGGTATCGATGCTTGCGCCCTGGTCGGCTTCGCTGAAACGCATGGCTTTTCGCGTGATGAGGTCGATGATGCCGACAAACGCCTGATTTTCAAAGATCGGACGCTGTAACGGAATGGGATGGCCGTGCAGGACTGTTTCGATTTCTCGGACGCATTTGTCGAAATCGGCACCTGGGCGATCCATCTTGTTGACAAATGCGAGCCTCGCAACCTTGTGTCGGTCGGCCTGATACCAAACGGTTTCGCTTTGAGGTTCAACGCCGGCGACGGCATCGTAGAGCGCGATCACGCCGTCCAGTACACGGAGGCTTCGCTCGACTTCGACCGTGAAATCGACATGTCCCGGTGTGTCGATGAGATAAATGTCGGTGTCTTTCCACTGTATTTCGTTGACGGCACTGCTTATGGTGATGCCGCGTTCGCGTTCCTGATCCATGAAGTCCATGGTGGCTTGGCCGTCATGGACTTCGGCGATCCGGTAGGTTCTTCCGGAATAGAAGAGGATGCGTTCGCTGACTGTTGTTTTTCCGGCATCGATATGCGCCATGATGCCGATGTTTCTGACGTTGTCCTGGCGGGATTTGGCCATTTGAGAGCTCCTGTGATATCAGCTTTTGAAGATCCACTTTTTTTTGCGGCCAAAGACATCGCTGTGGGTGGCTGCAGGATCGGGTTCGGGGATTGTGTTGGCGGCTTGGGTGAGTTTTGAAAGTTTTGAGGAAGCGATTTCCACGATTTCCACGCTGTCGACGACTTGCCCGATGGCGATGTCGCTGACCTGGTGGGATTCCTTGATCAGCTGATCCATGGAGGGCGGCTCGTTTTCTTTGAGCGCGGTGAGTTCCATGGTCGATAGGTATTGATTGAGGTTTTCGATCTCTTCTTTGTAGAGATCCGCAAGGAGGGTGCGGAGCGCATGATTTGTCAGTGCGTAACCGCCGACTTTCATGAACGTGCGCAGATCTGCGGCGAATTCGGCGGCATTCTGATACCGCCTTTCGGGAGATTTTTCGAGCCCTTGCATGATGATACGCGAGAGGAAGAGCGGAAAATCTCTGAAACGCTGTCTGGGCTCCTGAACGGGCTGTGAGACGAGTGCGTCAATGATGCGGATATCATTTTCTCGGTCGAAAACGGCGATATTTGTCGCCATTTCGTAGAGGACTGCGGCGAGTGAGAACAGGTCGCTTCTGGCATCGACGCATTTGCCTTGGCATTGTTCGGGACTCATATAGGAGAGTTTTCCGACGAGCATGCCTTTTTGGAGGTCATTTTCGGGGGAGCCTGCTCTGGCAACGCCGAAATCGAACAGCCTGCACTGGCCGTCATAAGAGACGAAGATGTTGTGCGGCGTGACATCGCGGTGAACGATGTTGAGGCACTCGCCATTTTCGTCCCGATAGGCATGGAGATATTCAAATGCCGAGAGAATCTGGAGGGCGATCCATGCCGCGATTTCCGGTGACAGTGTCATGTTCTTTTCGCGGATGCGCTGCAGGAGCTCGTAGAGCGTGATGCCGCGCAGGTACTCCATGACGATGACATGTCTGCCTTCGATGACGGTGCAGTCCCAGGTATGCAGGATATTGGGGTGCTCGAGCCTGAGGCTGATCGCGGCTTCGTGATAGAAGAGGCGGATGAATCCCGGATCGTCGTTGCATGCTGGCAGGATGCATTTGAGGACGACGAACTTGCGCACGCCCTTCGTGATCTGGCGTATTGCGAGCCAGGTCTCAGCCATGCCGCCCATTCCGATCCGCTTGAGTAGGCAGAACGGGCCGAATCGACGTGTCAGTTGATCGCTCATTATGCCTCAAAAAATTGTGCGAGATAGTCGATGATACCGTCGAAACCGTTGTCGGTCATGAAGTAGCCGTGCAACTTCATTTCTCTGCAATACTGCTCGATGGCATCTGCATCGCCGCTGCAGATCAGGATGATGATCATCTGCTGCATGTTGTTGGAGGAAACGAGCGTGGATAGGATGGCGTCGGTATCGGTATTCGGCATATCCGGGTTGAACAGAAGGATATCCGGCTTTTCAAAATCGAATTTTGCGAGAATGCCGTATGGTCCGGTCAGCGAGCAGACTTCATATCCAGCGGGTTTGAGCATTTTTTCGAGTTTGATCACATCTGAGAGGATATGGTCGAGGATCATAACTTTTGGCATTTCGGTCTCCAGCAAAAGCCCGTATGTTGTTTAGACGGGGCAGAAAAACGCCATAAGCAATAGGCAGATTTTTGCTAAAAATCAATTTAGGCATGTAATGTCGCTTTAAAAGCAATGAAGGGGCAGTCCATAGGCATGCGCAACCATGATCAGAACCGTAACAATTATTGAGTTTTTTTCTGCGCGTATGGTGAAAAGTGGAATAAACAGGCGTAAGATGATCTTTAA
>JAFZFY010000067.1 GCA_017555665.1 Pseudomonadota bacterium
GCTGTTGCTTGACGAGCCGACGAACCATCTGGATCTGGACAGCCGTGAGGCGTTAGAGCGGGCGCTGATGGACTATCCGGGCACGATTGTCGTGATATCGCATGACCGCTGGTTTATCGACAAGGTGTGCAACAAGATCGCATCGATCGATCATGGGCATATCGAAATCTTTGAGGGCACCTATAGCGAGCATGAGGCGTTTATGGCGGCGCAGGCCGCCGAAAAGCAGGCGGCGCAGCCGGAGCCAGAGAATCCGAATGCCAAGAAGCAGAAGCGCATCGAGGCGGCGCAGCAGCGCGACGCGATCCGCAAGGCGACGAAACACTTGAGCGAGCGCGTGAAAAAGCTCGAAGCGGAAACGGGCGCGCTTGAAGACGCGATCAAGGTCGTGGACGAGCAGCTTGCGGATCCGGAAACCTACAAGGACAGCGCGAAGATCCGCGAGCTGACGATGCGGAAGTCGGATCTTGAGACGCGCCTTGAAACGGCCTTCGAAGCCTGGATGACGGCGCAGTCGGAGCTGGACGAGGCGATGTCTCAGTTCGAAGCCTAGCTTGCTGTAGCGCAAAAAAGGGCGCGCGTGATGCGCGCAGGCGCGGCGTATCGCAAAGCGATAGACGCGCCAATAAGCGGCGTATCGCAAAGCGATAGACGCGCCAATAAGCGGCGTATCGCAAAGCGATAGACGCGAATGAAAAGCGCGCTCGGCGTATGCCTGAAGGCATAGCCGAGCGGCCTATCCAAACGCGTAATATAAAAGGGCGAATACTTGCGAAACCCAATAAAAGGTAGTAAAGATACAGGTTATGTTGGCTCGCCTGGTGCCTTTATATGGCCGGAAACCTGCAAGAAAGCTAGATTTTATTGGCGGACCGTAACGGAGACAAGATTTTCAACGCCCTGCGAGAAGGGCCTAACTTGGGATGTATTATGGCTAGAAAATTTCGCTTTTTGATGGCAGCCGCGCTGTTGATGCTTTTTTCGACCAATGCGGTCGCGGAGGATTCCGGCAGCGATTCGACAGCCCGTAAGAGTGCTGATGGCTCCTATAAGTTTGAACCTTCATGGGGCGTTGGTCTTCAGTATGGTCTGACGTTTACAGATATGCAGAATTGGAATGATTATCTTCTGATTCCTGCGCGACAGAATTATTTTGATGCGAATTTTGTCGCAGAGCATGAATTATACGTCGAAGTAACGCCGGTCGAAGGCTTCCGTTTGAGCGCATTTGGCGGTTTTCAGTCGCTTTATATTTCGGACACGGGCTTTAACTATGGGTACGGCGGTATCGAGCCAGCATTCAGCGTTCGCCGATCGTTCTATGAGTTTGCAGTAGGTATTGGCTTGGGTTATGGTAAATCGTGGCTCGACAGCACGGTGAACAAGATGGAAGGTCATGGCCTTTTGGTTCGTCCGTTTGTTGAAGCGAGATTCTATCCGGCAGATATTTTCGCGATCTATCTCCGCATCGCGTTCGGTTACTACAAAGAGTTTGGTCTTGAGCCCAACAGCTATGCGTATGATCGCGCGCAGACCAGCGATCATCCGATCGATCTCGACAAGCTTTCGTATGCGGGTCCGAACGTTGCAGTCGGTATTCGCTTTGGTAATTTCAAGACGCCGGTGGTTCATGTCGGTGATGACGACGGTGACGGCGTTCTCAATGATATCGATGACTGTCCGAATGATTCCGGCAGTGCGGAATTCAATGGTTGCCCGAATCCCGATAGCGACAGTGACGGCTATTGCGATCCCTGGGTATCCGAGAAGGGTCTTTCGGATGCGTTTGCCAGCAAGTGCAAAGGCACCGATAAATGCACAGGCGAAGCCGAGGATATCGACGGCTTTGAAGATGAAGACGGTTGCCCGGATGTCGATAACGACAACGACGGCGTCTGCGATGTTTGGGTCTCCGAAAAAGGTCTTTCCGATACGTATGCCAGCATCTGCAAGGGTGCCGACAAGTGCTCGGATGAAGCGGAAGATCTCGATGGCAACATTGATGACGATGGCTGCCCGGATTACGATAACGATGGCGACGGCCTCTGCGATCCCTGGGTCCAGGCGAAAGGCCTCTCCAGCAAATATGCCGGCAAGTGCAAAGATATCGACTATTGCCCGAACTATCACGCCACCGACAAGTTCAAGGGCTGCGATAACCCGGATCCCGATGATGACGGTTACTGCGATGCATGGGTCTATGACAACGATCTCCAGTCGGTCTTCACGCAGTGCAAGGGCAAAGATATGTGCCCGAACGAGAAGGGTGAAGATGCCAAGGGCTGCATCAAGCGCCGTGTTGAAGTCACCGCCGATAAGATTGAGATCAACGAAGCCATCAACTTCGCGCTCAACAAGGCCGTCATTCAGAAATCGTCTGACAGCCTCCTCGAAGAAATCGCCGGCGTATTCAAGAACAATCCGCAGATCAAGAAAGTCGAGATCCAGGGTCACTCCGATCTCAGCGGTAATGCCAAGAAGAATATGAAGCTCTCCGATGACCGCGCCAAAGCAGTCTATGAGCGCCTCATCAAGCTCGGTGTCGAAAAAGATCGCATGATCTACAAAGGCTATGGCATGACGCAGCCGGTCGAACCTCTCGCAAAAGGCCAGAAGAAAGAAACGGCAGAACAGGCCGCCAAGAACCGCCGCGTTGTCTTCAGCATTCTCGAGCAGGATGAAGTCAAAACGACCATGACGCTCCGTGAAGCCAAAGAAGCCGGCTATACACGCGATGAAGTGAAAGTCCTCACCAAAGAGGAATCTGTCAAAGCAGCCGAAGCCGAGAAGAAATAATCTGATCCCTTTGTGATCGTTTGAAAAGCCGCCCTTTGGGCGGCTTTTTTTGTGCCTGTGCTACGGTGGATATGGCGGTGGCCCCCTCCAGGGTGCGTATTTGGGTGGCAATTCTGTTACCCGGAGTTACGCGCTTCGCGCTCGCTCCAGGCGTATTCTGTCGCCCATCCAGGGCGATAAATATGCAATAAGCTCGTTTTTGACACATGATTACATATCATTACCTATCCACACAGATAGAACAGTGCCTTTTTTGGGGCTGTTTTTAGGCCTCACCCGCCGCTTGCGCGGCACCCTCTCCATTCTGGCGCGGGGATCATGGCGTGGATATCGCGCTCGTTCCTGACGAGAATGCCTCTCCATTCTGGCGCGGGGATCATGGGCGATATAACCATCATCGACGCGGCTCGCCGTCCTCTCCATTCTGGCGCGGGGATCATGGTCTCCGATAACCGGGCACCATAAGACGCATCAGCCCGACGGCTGTCGGGCTTTATAGGAAACCAACACGACGGCTATGCGCGTTGCTCACGATCATGTGCGAGGGTGTCATGACATGTAAAACACAAGCGTTGCGACATGCAAGACACGAAAGTCACGACACGTAAGATACGAAAGTCACGACTTATAAGACACGCAAGTGCCACGACACGCAAGCATCAGAAACGCGTCGTGACACGACTTTAATCAGGAATAATAGGTGTCTTTAATTGCCTTAAGTGCTGTCTCAAAGAATTCGATCAGGTATGTATAGTCGATGTTCTCAACTTTTTCGGTGAGAAGACCGTGGCAATTGATCGGGTGGCTTTTGAGTTTGAGGACTTCACTGTTATCCTCAAGGAATTTGTTGATACGATTGCTAAGCGCTTCTGGCGCAGTCTTATTGGGATGAGGCTGTGCATAGAGCTTGACATCGCCGTCCGTGCTGAGATCCATAATGGCATAACCGATACCGCCATAACGGAAGTTGATACCACCAATACGACCGCCACCAGCTTCGATATTGCACCCTTTATCACGGGCATAGATCATTAATCTTTCGATGGCTTCACGTCGGGCTTTTCCCCCTTTTTTCTCTGCATCCTGAATCACCTGAAGTTTATCCACGTTTTCCTCCTAAATGTTCTGTCAAAGCTCGCACCTGCGAGTCTTCTATTTTTAACATATTCGCAAGCGAATTGCCAATGATTATGGCTATGATCCGATGGCCCCGAGCTGGCAGGCCGCAGGCAGCTGTGAGCGGCACAAGCGCTGTTGATCTGAGGGAAAATAGGTATATGACGACACAGGGGCGCGATAGGTATTGAATGTTTAGAAGTCGGCAGAACAGCAATGACGACATCGCGGTCTTGTGATCATCGCGCAGTAAACGGCTGTCCTCAAGTCGATTTACGCCACTTGTTTAGGCATTTTCGGAATGCTTTGTAGGGCTTGTGGCAGATGCGTCCGATCGAGTGCGGGCCACACAGGATGACTTGGCTTGCGGCATCGAGTGCCACGGAGGGATTGTCCATAAGAAGCATGGAAGCCGCCCGGATTGCCACGCCAATCGGTGCCCAATGATCAGAACCTTCAGCAAAGATCATCGTCCCACGATGCGAGTCTGTCAGCATCGTATCAAACCAGAGGCGCACCAATCGGGCACTTGGCGTGTTCGTGTCAGTCGTGATGTCGCGCATCACGGCGTTTGCAAACCGTTCTAGCCTGTGAAGATGGCAGGTTTCAAGAAGTGCTTGAGGGATCGCTAGTTTGTCACTGGCTGCAGCAAGGTCGCACAGCGTTTTGATTGCAAAATAATGCTGGTGCGCATGCACGAGCAGGTGCACATAGAGATCGTCATCTCCGAGGATGCGCACGTCCAGCCCCCGTGAGGACTGAACGATGCGAGAACGCGCAAAGGCCTCCTCGAACGAGGGTGTGATCCAGGGGGCAGGAGCAAGTGCCCAATGGATTTCGACAGGAATCAGGCGATCATGGCTGAGATATATCTGATTGGTTGCCCAAAGATGCGGTTCGAGAGCCACCTGATAGCCAAGTTTTTGACAGCGCATCACCGCATCGTCTCGGTGCTCAGGGCTTACCCAGATGTCGATATCTGAGGTGTCGCGCCAGCGTTCATCGCCCATGAGGATCTGCCCGAGGAGTGCGCCCTTGAGAACGATATGCGCATCTCCGAGCGATTCGGTCAGGATCTTGAGCGTGTGATGATAGAGCCCGATCTTAGCGGTCTGGTCAATGAGGAAAGCCAGCATTTGCTTGTCGAGACGGGCTCGGTCAATGCCGAGATCGGCACTTGATACGGTGCCTTGTTTGATCGCGGCATATAAATAGGGGTGTATGCTGCATGCCTTTGCGCGTGCCAGTATCTGGTCTGCCGAGGCACCGTGTGTTGCGGCAGACGTGACCAGTTTATGCATCAGGGCATATAGCATGTCAGTCCCACGGGTTATTGCGGCTGGGAACGAGCTTGCCCATTTCTCGGTATTCCTGAATGCCGGCGGCTTCGAGGAGGTTCATATCGATCGGAATGTTCCGTTCGGCGGCGCGATACGCCGCGCGTACAACCGAGTTCTTGATGCAACCGCCGGAAAGCTCCAGATCCCTGCCAAGCGCCTCAAAATCAATACCATCGGCAAGCGGGGCTGTTGCAGGCAAAAGACTCTTCCAGATTTTTGCGCGATAACGCGCTTCGGGGAATGGGAAATCGATCTTGTGGTTGAGTCTTCTCTCGAAGGCATCGTCAATGGCCGCATCAAGGTTTGTTGTCAGGATCACGACACCTTCAAAACGCTCGACTTCTTGAAGCAACAGGTTGACTTCCATGTTGGAGTATCTGTCGTTTGAATCTTTGACATCGGTGCGTTTTGAGAAGATGGAATCGGCTTCATCAAAGAGCAGAAGCGCCCCGCTTGCGGCGGCTTCACGGAAACATTTTTCCAAATTTTTCTCTGTTTCGCCGACGTATTTGGAGACGATTGCCGGAATGCGCACGCGATATAGCGTCATGCCGAGTTCGTTTGCAATAATCTCGGCAGACAGCGTCTTGCCCGTCCCAGAATCGCCGCGAAATAGCGCACAGATGCCGCGTCCTTTCGTGATCTTTTCCCCGAAGCCCCATTCTTCGAAGATCGTCCGTCGATTGCGTACAGAGGCAATCAGGCTGTTGATTTGGACCTTGACTTTTTTGGGGAGGATGAGGTCGTCGAGTGTCAGGGTCGTCAGTGTTTTATCCGCGAGTTTTTTGATCTTGTTCCGGATCTGTGTTTTTGCAGCTTCTTCGAGAATCTGCATCGAGAGCGTGAGTTCCCCCTGCGGGTTATCAGCGAGCGCCCGATTGAGCGCAACAACGACAGAATTCCGAATGGTACCGCCCGAAAACTCATACTTATCCGCGAGCCTGTGCAGATCGACATCATCGGCAAGCCGGACATTTGAGGGGAGGTGCAGCCGCCATATCTGTTCGCGGAGGCGAACGGGGAGGATATCGAAATCGATTTGAAGCGTGATGCGCCTGTCGAGCGCAGGGTCAAGCACGGTCGGGAGGTTTGTCGTGAGTATGACGATGCCCTCGTAAGCATCGAGCGCGGCGAGCAGCAACGGGAGATCCCTATTGCCTTGTGTTCTTGAAGCAAAGATCAGTTCGCAGTCGTCGAAGAGCAGGACAGCGCGTTGAAGCCTCGCTTCGCGCATGAGGAGATCGAGGTTATCTTCAAGGCTTCGTTTGGCTTCGAGTTCGTGTGCATCCACCAAGAGCAGCGGTCGTCCGAGGGCATTGGCGACGGCTTGGCTCATCAATGTTTTGCCGGTGCCTGAGGGGCCGCAGAAGAGGAGGATCAGGTTTCGGCCGCCGCCGCCGATTTCTTCAAAGTGGCAGGCATCTTTGAGCTTCAGGCAGTTTTCATACTGCATGACAAGCGTCATGATCTGGTGCTTGTGTTTGTCGCTCATCATGACCTGGTCGACCGTTGTTTTGGGATAAAACAGCCGGCTGAATCCGTCCAGGTTGAGGTCTGTAGCAATTCCGAGCAGACGGCATTCCACACGTGAGGGGAGCACGATTGCCATATCCTGAAGCAGAGATTCGGCACCAAATTTGGGCATGAGCTCGATCAGATGATGCGAAATCAGCGCACCGGTCGGCGCAAAAGCCTGTCGGTTGTCGATTTTTGAGGCGAAATCTGGGCTGAACAGTTCAAGCGCCAGTCCGACATCCGGCTGGGACAGGGCAAAATTCTGGCGAATTTTGGAGATGCGCTGTCTGAAATTGGCATCGAGTGAAGGGGCGAGCGCGAGGAAAATGACTTCGGCTTCAAAGCGAGAAAGCCTGAAATCCAGAACGATCTGCCGAAACGGGATATCGGCATCGCAGGAGGCATCGAGCGCAGATACGGCATTTAGGTAATGATCGGATGCGTCGGCAGCGCCAGCGGCCGTCTGGTCACAGAGTTTACAGAGCAAATCAAACCGTTTTTCTAGGTACTGCGCTGCATTCATCGCTCAATCCTTGGGATAATGACATCGCATCGCCTCGGCGACGCAGGCGGGGACATACGGCGAGACATCGCGGCCGTATGCCGCGATCTCTTTGACGACAGAACTGGAGAGGAACAGCTTGTCCGTGGCAGCAATCAGGAAGATCGTTTCGATTTCTGGAGCCAGGTCACGGTTTGCCAGGGCCATTTGGAATTCATATTCAAAATCGGCGACCGCCCTGAGTCCGCGAATGATCACACGCGCATTGACTTTTCGGCAGTAGTCGACGAGCAAGCCGGAATAGGTATCACAAGTCACGTTGGGAAAATCGGCAAGCGATGTGCGCAGAAAATCGAGACGCTGCTCGGTAGAAAACATCACTTTTTTATTTGGATTGACCCCAATGGCGGCAATGACGTGTTCAAATGACATCAAAGCGCGTTTGATCAGATCGATATGGCCTAATGTGGGAGGGTCGAATGTGCCGGCATATACAGCCACACGCGGGTCTAAAGCGGTCATTTCTGCATCTCCGGCAACAGGTTAATCGTCGTGTATGGATTCTGTTTCATCGGGGGCCGGGGCGATTTCGGCATCCGTCTTATAGCATTTGTCGTCACGACAATACTCATCCTCACGACAATCGCACAATGTCACGGTTGTCGTGTCATCGCTACATGCGGAAACGGTTGCACAAAGGAGGCAGAATAGCGCAAAAAATTTTTTCATGAATGATATCACCACACCAGAATGTAGCCATCAGGCAAACAAAGGGCAGCCTGATCCTGGTGTATCAGGCTGCAGAATCGTGCATATCGTCGAACGATTAACCGAAAGGAACGCCGGTGCTGTTAGACAGGCCAGGGCTATAGGGATTTTCGCTGTTGCCGTCATCGGCCTTGATCGTGTTGTGCTCGACGAAAACTTCGCCGTTATCGCCGGAAGTCGGGGATGCGGGACGGGCAGCAGAGATGCCTTTTTTGGCATTCATGTCGGGCAGCTGCACTTTGTGAACCGCGACGTTGCTTCGTGTATTGACGAGTTCGAGCTGATAGGCCCCGGCACTGTCCAGTGCGCCCGTGATCTCAGGGGAAGCGACGGAAAGCGCGTCGATGTCGAGGGCTTCGAGCTTTTCGCCCTGAGGATAAATGACCATATAGCGTTTGGTATCCAGGCAGCCAGAGAGCGCGACGCGTGCGGTGGTGCCGTCGCTTCTCTTGACAGAGACATGCAGCTCGCCAATGTTTGCGCGCTTTGCGCTTGCGTTATAGAGCTCGATATATTTCATCTGGTTGCTGCTCGAATGGTGCATCGGCGAAGCAGGATCAGGATTTGTAAAGACCTCGTTGATCAGCACTTCGTTGCTGATCACGGTTTCGCAATCCTGCCCCTGACACGTGTTATCCTGGCAAGTCCAGGAGCGGCAGTCTTTGGGGACTGAGCATTTCTGACCGACAGCGCATTGTGCGCATGGGCCGCCGCAGTCCACATCGGTCTCGCCGTTATCCTGGGTGCCGTTCGTGCACGTGTCTATCGGTTTTTGCCTGCATGTGCCGCCATCACAATTATTCGAGATGCAGTCAGTATTTGCGATGCATGCTTTGCCGTCCTGGCATGCCGGGCAGTTGCTGCCGCCGCAGTCCACATCTGTTTCCGTGCCGTTCTTTGAGGTATCTGTACAGGAAATACACACGCCGCTATTGCATACGTAGCTGTCAGGACAGCTTTCATCATCCTGGCAAACGGATTCTTCGCATACATGATTTGAATTGCATGCGCCGGAAAGACAGTCAGAATGTGCGGAACACCCGAGGCCGGCATTGCATTTTTCGCAGTCGGGGCCGCCGCAGTCACGGCTGGTCTCCAGACCGTTCATGATGCCGTCTTTGCACGTATTGCACGTATGCGTGTTCATGTTGCAGCTATGCCCGCCGGAATCCTTGCATTTTTCATCCGAATCGCAGGCCACAGAAATGCAGATGTTTTCTTCACAGAGATTGCTGATGCAATCGCTGTTCGCTTTGCACATGCGCCCGTCGGCACAGGCTTCGCAGGCTCTGCCGCCGCAATCCTCATCGCTTTCGTCGTCATCTTTGGTGTAGTTGAAGCAGTGCGCGGGATTGACTTCAACGCACATGCCCAGCTTGACTTCGCATTTGTAAAGCGTGGGGTGCGGACAGTCCCGGCTGGTCCGGCATTCTCCTCCGGAGCCAATGGTCATGCCCTTGTCATCACAGCCGTATAGTCCTATGACCACGATCGATGAAAGCAGCAATAATCCAAGTTTTTTCATATCATCCTCCGCATAAAAATGCCCTGTATAATCTAGTTGGAATTGAGCCCAGATTAAAGTGTTTTTTCATCAATAATGGATCTGCAATAGATCCACAGGAATCGTTGACGCGCCGTATGCCGGCAGGCATAGGCGCGTCCCGATGCGTCGCGTATCGCCCGGAAGGGCGATAGCGGCGCGCACCGAAAACATCATTACGGCTCAAATTTCAGCTTGTTGAGCACGGTCTCGGACTCGATCGTGTCGGACCACTCGTATTTATCGAGATTCTTGTAAATATCTTCCGACACCTTGGTGCGAAGGATCAGGTTACGGTGTGCTTTTTCGGCTTCCCAGTCGGCGGCGGGATCTTTGGACGTGGCAAAATACTTACGTGCTGCGGCGTAATGGAGCGCCGTGTCTACGAAAGAGCCTTTGGGGGCGTTGGCATCGACGTTCGTGATATAGATCGCGATATAGCCTTTGCCCTCATGGACGATCTCGAAGACGCGTGACTGCGAGGGGAAATCGACGACAGACGCGAGCATGACTTCCCAGTATCCCTTTGTGCCGTCAATATAGACGCTGGAATCGTTGAAGTGGCCGTGTCCGGTGATATGGATGACCACGCCGGAATAGGATGCCACGAGCTTCTGGAAATCCTTCTGTTTGACTTCGCCGCCGAATTTTGCGGTGCCGTGATGCGACTGCAAGATGACGATTTCTTTCTTGTCGCGGGCATCTTCGATTTCATTCGTGAGCCAGGCGAACTGTTCGCTCGTCATGTTGGCTTCGGAGAATGTGCCACTGTTGGTGTCGAGCGTGATGAGACGTATCGGCTTGCCAGGGATCGGGTGAACCGAATAGTAGCCCCAACCGGTCTTGATGCGTTCGGGATCCAGGCCGTGTCCCTTGGGGAGGCCTTCCGATTCATAAAACTGCTGGAGCGTCTCGGCCTTGTCGAGCATACGGCGGTTTGGATCTGCGGGAGTCGGGCCCATGACATTGACAGCCGAGTCAGGGGTTGAGCCGTCCTGGAAGCCGTTTTGATAGCCTTCCCGGTACACGTGTGCAGCGAGGATCGGAATGAAATCGAACAGATCGACGACTTCGGAACCTGTGCATGCGCTCTGGATGGTGTCGTTGAACGGCATGAAGCCCATGTATAGGTGATCGTGGTTGCCAATGGCGGGATACCACGGGATATCGCCGATACCAGGGGAGTAGAACGGATCGTTGAAATCATTGCCAGCCCCGGGAATCGGGTCGTCGTCGATCCCGGTGTCGGGATCCAGGATGCCGCCGCCCATCATGCGGCGGAACCAGGCGTGTTCGTTTTTCTGGGCGTTGTCGGCAATATCGCCGGTCACGAGCGCGAAATCAAACGGCCTGGAACTGATATCTGAGATTCGGCGCGCGGTCTGCACGTGAAGATCGAACATGTGCGTCGAATACATCCCCTGCGGGCGGTAGGAGCTTGCGACGACATAGGGCGCAATCGTGACACCTTCCATGCGACAAGGGCTTTCTTTGTCGATGATCTGCGGATCCGAGATCTGCCAGAAATACGCGAGGCTTTTGCCTTTGTGTGAAAAATTGGGATCAGAGACGCGCAGCAGATCTTCGCGGAGGATCCAGGGTTCGGGATCAGTGTTTTTGTAACCGAGGCCGTAATACGCGTACTTGTCCTTCTGTGTGGCATTGATATCACGGTTCCAGATCATATCCAGGACGTGATCAGCCGAGACCGTCTCGGTGCCGATTGTCGGCTTGTGCGCGATCTGAAGCGTCGTGTATGGCGCGTAGGTGAGGGGCAGAACGGGGTAGCCGTCCACTTCGCGGATGATGGGGTCGCCATCGGCGGGAGGGTTCGGATCGGTCGGGTCAGTCGGGTCCGTCGGGTCAGTCGGGTCAGTCGGGTCAGTCGGGTCAGTCGGGTCCGTCGGGTCAGTCGGGTCAGTCGGGTCAGTCGGGTCGGTCGGGTCGGTCGGGTCGGTCGGGTCGGTCGGGTCGGTCGGGTCGGTCGGGTCCGTCGGGTCGGTCGGGTCGGTCGGGTCAGTCGGGTCGGTCGGGTCGGTCGGGTCAGTCGGGGGCTTTCCAGGATCAGAGGGTGTCAGATCGGGGTCTGTGCCTGTGCCTGGCTCGTGGATCGTCGGATCCTTGTCGAGAATCGGGCTGGAGGGTCCCGGATCGTCCTGTGTGTTTGCACACCCGATCGTCAGGGCGCAAGCGGTGGCGATAAGTGTGAAATGCTTATAAATTTTCATATAAATCTCCATCCCAGGGAATGACGCGATGCGTTAGAAACCCGCGCCATTACTAGCTCTGCGCTATCTTATAGGCATCATTTTGAGATAAAACAACTTTTATATTATTTGTTCAGCCCATAGAACCTAGGCAGCAGGCAGCAGGCAGCAGGCAGTAGATAGCGGTAATGGGGCTTGTGACCTAAGGAATATAGGAAGCAGGAAGTCGCAGGCAGCAGGCACCAGGCACAGGGGCGCGATAGGCGTTGAAACGCTTGAATTTAGTGGGCGGCTGAATGGCATGTCTTTGGGACATCACGGACGTGGTTTAAATTGACAATCCGTTGGGATAAGCCCATAAAATGCGCCGGCGTATGAACATAGACGGCGCGCGCAGGGCGTATCGGTCGCAGACCGATAGCCCGCGCCCCAAACAGGCAAAGCACCTTTATGAGCGACACTTCCGAACTCAAGACTCCGCAACGCATTGCGCTTATGTACCGTTATGAGCGTATTTTGGGCGAAGGCTCTAATGGTAAGACTTATTTGGCGACAGACCGCAAGACGGGCAAGCAGGTCGCCATCAAAGCGCTAAAACTGGTGCAGAGCGAGAATTTCAAGAGCTTTGAACTGTTCAAGCGCGAGGCGCAGACGCTTTCGAGCATTCATGTGCCGGGGGTGCCGCAGTTTTACCAAAGCATTCTGTCGAAAACGCTTGGCGACGAGTGTTATATCATTCAGGAATATATCAACGCGCCATCCATACAGAGGTATTTGGACGCCGGGCGAGTGTTTTCGGAAAGCGAAACGCTGACGATCATGCAAAAAGTGGCGTCGATACTACATATTCTGCATTCACAGTACAGTCCGCCGGTGATTCATCGCGATATCAAGCCGTCCAACCTTTTGTGCCGCCTGCCCGAGGAATCGGATACAGCGAGCTGGCAGGCGATGCAGCTTTATTTGATCGACTTCGGCGCGGTGGCCAATGCGCATTCGAACTCGGATAAATCGACGATTGCCGGCACGATTGGCTATATGGCGCCCGAACAGAATTTTGGCGAAAGCCTGCCACAGACGGATTTATATGCGCTTGGTGCGACGGCACTTCACATGCTGACGGGCGTGGCGCCATACGATATGGATTACGACACCTATTCGCTCAAGTATGAAGAAGCGTTGAATCAGTATGCGCCCAAGACTTCAGCCGGCATGCGCGAGCTCTTGGGGCGGCTTCTCAACTATGCGATCGACAAACGGCCTGCAACGTCTGCCGACCTCATGCGCATGATCGCCAATGTGCGCGCAGGGTTGCCGCTCGATGAATCATCAGAGGCGCTGCCAGCTCGGGGCATGCGAGGTGCCATCCGTCAAATATTGGCTGACGCGAAAAGAGAGAAGGCGCCCAAGCTTGTGGTTCTTGGGAAGATCTTGAAACAGGTGCGATCTGCCACAAAAGAAGCTTTCCTCGCTACCCTACCGCCGAAGAAATATCAATTCATGCTGGCACACCCGACAAAGTACGCCGATAACCTTCGCGCGACGTGGGGGACGCTCACAAACTATACTTTAATGGAACTCACGCCCGGCGAAGACACCACTATGATTGAATTCACATTCAATGTCGATGGCGTCACATGGTGCGGCCTTGCAAAGTATCCCGTCTTAGTGATCTCGCAACGCGACTCGGAATCCAAGCGACTCAACGAAACGCGCCAACTCAATTCCATTCCCGTCAAATACGTTCTGCATGAAATCATAATCCATAAAGCTCCCAGTAGAGATAAACTCAATATCGTCTTTCCTATGCCCTGCATTGTCATGTATCACCCAGATGATCCGAGTTGCTGCAAACTTATATCTATTGACGTGTTTGCTGTACTTAGGAAAGCCAAATCCAGTCAAAAGCAAGATTTGGATGAGAATACAAATATTAACTGGGATACGAAGGATTTTATGGGGACGACAAAAGTTGACTGGAACGCACGTGATACCGCGATTCGAGACACCTATCCTGATACCACACATCAAGCGTGAGAGTGACAGCCGCCATGAGCAATCAATCCCAAATGCAACATAAGCCAGAAGATGCAGCAACGCTCAACAGCCAGATAGATGAGCCGTCGGGAAGCGCCGCGACAAAAGCTATGCATGATCCCGCAGCAGGACAGGACATGCTCAAAACGCCTGAAAAGCTTGCGGATCAATACACGTTTATCCGAGAACTCGGTCACGGTGGCCAAGCAAGCGTGTTCCTCGCGAAGCGCTTATCAGACGGCAAGCTTGCGGCTGTCAAACAGCTACGCATCGATTCAATCAAGAACTGGAAGGAATACACGCTCTTTCATCGCGAAGCGGAAGTGCTCTCAGCACTCGATATTCCCGGTGTCGTCAAGCTATACGATGCGTGCGACAGCCTTGAGGAAAATCCGCCTTGTTCTTATATTATTCAGGAATATATTGACGGTCCTACGCTCAAGCAGGTGCTCAGATCTGGCTATCGCTTTTCATTGTCTCAGGTTTATGAGCTCGTTCTTCAAATTCTGGATATTCTCAATAAGCTGCAAACCCACACAGTCATCCACCGAGATATCAAGCCATCCAATATTATTTTGCGCAATTGGGATCGCGAGCGCTTCGATGTGTGCTTGATCGACTTTGGAGCCGTGTCGAATGCCCAAGTGCAGTCCGGCGGCTCGACGATTGCGGGGACATGCGGTTATATGTCACCCGAACAGAACCTCGGGCGAGCGACACCAGCAAGCGATACCTACGCACTGGCAGCGCTCACGGCATACCTTCTGAGTGGCGTTGAGCCCGCAGAAATGAAGACAGCCGATCTTCGGCTCATCATTGATCCATATATCGAGAATCATCCGCGCGCGCTTGTGCAGACACTGCGCCAGATGCTTGAGCCGAATATGGAGAACAGGCTTTCGGACATTACCGAACTCAAGAGACGTTTCAAAGCCTTTAAGGACAGTAGATACGATCTCGTTCGAGATCGCAACAGCACGTTCTCGCCGACAGAGCTTGAGGAAAAGCTAAAGCAGGTCAGATATCTTTGTCAGCCGCTGAATATCGATATTTGGCAGGCACTGCCAAATGAGCTCGCACAACGACCAGCTTTGCCAAATTCTATATTCCACACATACCCTCGATTTCAAAACTATCTTTCTGATAGCAAAATTACGCGTCAATACAACGTACTTGGTCCAGTTCTCGGCGTCTCTGTTATTCTGATTCTTATTTTTGCATTATTTTATACATTATATTATTCAAGGGACGGTCACACGGTGTTCTTTTCCCTTATAGGTTTCACAACACTCGGTTTTTTGTCTATGCCCCTGGTACATAAATGTGTTCGTTTAATACTCCGCATATTCAACACTCGTAATGTTTCCGCCATCATGGACTGTAGTGTCGTTAAACCTATGACCTGTCCAGCCCATCAAAAGCTCTATCAGTATGGTCAAAAGACAATCGCTACCATTACCGAAATAACTTATATTCCGACATCAAAGCCGGTAAATCTTGATAATAACACACAACGTGTCGAAACGCCGCCCACCTATCGCATCTGGTATAAATTCAATCCACCAGATGATGCATATTTAGAAGATCTCATTCATTACATCGATATTCATAACGATCCTGCGGACAAATTTAAAGTGGGTGATCCATTACCCATTCTTTATCGCGCCGCAGGCGCTGATCCTAGAATCATTACAGACAGCATGCCGTTCCCCTTGCCCTTTGGGGATATGGAGTACAACACCGATTATATCTATCAGGCACAGGTCAACAACTAGTCGTTAGGCATAGACGGCGCGCTTATCGGACAACGCCCGATCGCCCGCATCTCAAACAGGCAAGGCACATTCATGAGCGATACAACAGAACACCAGACACCGCAACAGCTCAGGATCAAATACCGCTATGAGCGCATCCTGGGCGAAGGCTCTAACGGCAAGACTTACCTGGCGACGGATCTTTCCACGGGCAAGCAGGTCGCGATCAAGGCGCTAAAACTGGTGCAAAGCGAGAATTTCAAGAGCTTTGAGCTGTTCAAGCGCGAAGCGGAGACGCTTTCGAGCATTCAGGTGCCGGGCGTGCCGCAGTTTTACCAGAGCATTCTGTCGGAAAAACTCGGCGAGGAGTGTTATATCGTCCAAGAATATATCGATGCGCCATCCATACAAAATTATCTGAACGAGGGGCGCATCTTTTCGGAAACCGAGACGCTGACGATCATGCAGAAAGTGGCAGCCATACTCCATATTCTGCATTCGCAGTACAGCCCTCCAGTCATCCATCGCGACATCAAGCCATCCAACCTTCTGTGCCGCTTGCCCGAAACCTCGGATAAGGAGAAATGGGACTCCCTGAAACTCTATCTGATCGACTTTGGCGCGGTGGCCAATGCGCACTCGAACTCGGATAAGTCGACGATTGCCGGCACGATCGGCTATATGGCACCCGAACAGAATTTCGGCGAAAGCCTGCCGCAGACGGATCTCTATGCGCTCGGAGCGACGGCGCTCCACATGCTGACCGGCGTGCCGCCATACGAGATGGACTTCGACACCTATTCGATCAAGTATATCGAAGCGTTGAACCAGTATGCACCTAATACATCAGAGGGCATGCGCGAGCTTCTGGGGCGGCTTCTCAATTATTCGATCGACAAACGGCCTGCAACGGCAGCCGAACTCACGCATATGATCGCCAATGTGCGCGAGGGTCGGGCGGTCGACGAAGTCGCGGCGCAACTGACAGAACAGGGCATGCGGGCTGCCATCCAAAAGCTCTGGAAAGAGGCATATCAGACCAACTCCCAGTTCCCGCTTGCCGTCTTTCTGCGGAACATGTGGCTACACTTGAAAACCGCCTATCGAGAGCACATGATTGACAATTTGCCGCCGGCAAAATACCTAGCCATGCTGAAACAGCCGGATAAATACGCCGATAACCTGCGAGCAACCTGGGGAACGGCAACCAATTTTTCTTCGGCAGAGTTCACGCCCGGGAAGATCAGCTCCTTGATTGAATTCACATTCGATATCGATGGCATCACCTGGAGCGGGATTTCGACGCTCCCCGTGCTGTTTGCCTCGAAGGACACCATGGCGGCCAACCGGCTCAACGAGGCGCGAAAGCTCGCCCCTCTTCCGATCAAAACCGCGCTGGAGATCATGCATTATGCGCATAAATTTGCCACCGAGTCTGCCATCACCCTGCCAGTGCCCTGCATCGTCCTGTATCATCCGGAGGATCCCAGCTGCAACTGGCTCTGCTGCCTCGATCTGTGCGATCTGGAGCTGACCGTCACAGACGATATCGATCCCGATGCCGAGGCGTTCATCACCTCTGTTTCGTGGGATAGCCGGACAACCCTAGATCCCAATACCACGTTCCAATACCATTAAGTTAGCCGCCATGTGCAACACAGCCCCAAATAAGACCAATCCTTCAGATGCCGCCATGCACGCCAGGGAGCCGGATGCCCTCTCGGAAGGCCCCGTAACCAGCGCGCCAGAAGCCCCATACACGGCACACGAGCCCAAGCTCCAAACGCCGAAAACACTGGCTGACAAGTACAGCATGATCCGGGAACTCGGCAGCGGCGCGCAGGCGAAAGTATTTCTTGCGAAACGCCTTTCGGACGGCAAACTGACCGCCATCAAACAATTACGCATCGACTCGATCAAAAACTGGAAAGAGTACACGCTTTTTCATCGCGAAGCCGAAGTGCTCTCGACCCTCGATATCCCCGGCGTCGTCAAGCTATACGATGCCTACGACAGCCTTGAGGAGGAACCGCCCTGTTCTTATATCATTCAGGAATATATCGACGGTCCCACGCTCAAGCAGGTGCTCAAATCAGGCTATCGCTTCTCGGTATCGCAAGTCTATGATCTCGTCCTTCAAATCATAGGCATTTTGGAAAACCTTCACGCGCATGAGCCGCCAGTCATCCACCGAGATATCAAGCCCTCCAATATCATTCTGCGCAACTGGGACCGAGACCAATTCGACGCATGCCTGATCGACTTTGGAGCGGTGTCGAATGCCCAAGTGCAGAGCGGTGGTTCGACGATCGCGGGCACATTCGGCTATATGGCACCCGAACAAAACATCGGGCGAGCTACACCGGCAAGCGATACCTATGCGCTGGCCGCGCTCACGGCGTATCTTCTGAGCGGTGTCGAGCCCGCAGATATGAAGACCGGCGACCTTCGGCTCATTGTCGACCCACATATCGAAAATCATCCGCGTCCTGTCGTCCAGACATTGCGCCAGATGCTTGAGCCGAACATGGCGAACAGGCTTTCGGATCTTAGTGAACTCAGGCGGCGTTTCACCGCCTTTAAAGAGGGCAGATATGAGCGCATCCAGACCGATGACGGCGTGCTCGCAGCGACCGATTTTCAGGCCAGGCTCACCCAGGTCAAGCATCTCTGTCAGCCCCAGAATATCGATATCTGGCAGGCACTGCCCAATGATCCCGATCAGCGCCCCGCATTGCCCGATGATATATTCTACACACACCCTCGCTTTCATAATTATTTGTCTGTCAGCGAATTGAATGACAAACATACGATTGCAGGTATGTTCATTTCGATGGGAATATGTGGGTTTATAGGCATTCAAATTTTAATTATGGCATTTATATCAGAATTATTCTGGCGCCTGTTTGCCGTACTGCTTATATTTGCAATTATATTCCTCGGAACATTTTTGGTTAATTTATCAATGAAGCTTATACTCAAAAAATTCCTATGCAAACATCATAATTTTTCAGCCATACTTGATAGCAATACCGTTAAACCAGAAGCCTGTTCAGCCCATCAAAAGCTCTATCAACATGGTCAAAAGACGATTGCCACCATTACTGAGATTTCACATATTCCTCTAGAATCCACCATAAATAGCGCAGATGTCACCATGCCTCGTTTTGAAGCACCACCGATTTACCGCATCTGGTATAAATTCAATCCCCCGGATGATGCCTATTTTGACGATCTCGTTCACTATATCGATATCCATAACAATCCGACCGGCAAGTTCAAAGTGGGCGATCCTCTGCCCATCCTTTACCGCGCCGCAGGCGATGATCCCTGCATCATTACCGACAGCATGCCTTTCCCCTTGCCGTTCGTCGATATGGAACACAGTACCGATTATATCTATCAGGCAATCCGCGATCAGGTAACCGAGCAAGCGGATGCAAACATCGGACAAACCGATGATATCCCCAACGTCTCATAAGTCCTATCAGGTCAGCGCCGAACACGCGTGTACGCAAAGCAACGCAGGCGCGGCTTTCTCGCCGTGCCACCTTGATCCACAATCCCTCACAAGCTTTAGTTAGACGATATATGACGCCCACCCAAGTCAAAACGCCTCAACAGCTGATGTTCAAATACCGCTATGAGCGGCTTTTGGGCGAAGGCAGCAACGGCAAGACATACCTCGCGAGCGATCTTCGCACGGGCACGCTCCTCGCGATCAAAGCGCTCAAACTGAACCAAAGCGAAAACTTCAAGAGTTTTGAGCTGTTCAAACGCGAAGCGGAAACGCTTTCAAGCCTGGACGTGCCAGGCGTTCCAAAGTTTTATGAAAGCATCCTCTCGTCAGAGATTGGCGGCGAATGTTATATCATTCAGGAATACGTCGATGCGCCCTCCATACAGACCTATCTAAACGAGGGCCGCAAGTTCACGGAAGAAGAAACGCTGATGCTCATGCAGAAGACGGCAGAAATCCTGCACGCGCTGCATACTCAGTACAGCCCACCGGTCATCCACCGAGACATCAAGCCATCGAATATCCTGTGTCTCCTGCCGAGCGGCGCGGACTGGCACAACATCAAGCCGTATCTGATCGACTTCGGTGCCGTCGCAAATGCGCATTCCAACACGGACAAATCGACGATCGCGGGCACGATCGGCTATATGGCTCCCGAACAGAACTTCGGCGAGTGTCTTCCGCAAACGGATCTGTACGCGCTTGGCGCGACCGCGCTGCACATGCTCACGGGCGTGCCGCCATACGACATGGATTTTGATACATTTAGCCTCAAATATGAAGAGGCCCTGGATGCACACGCGCCTTCCACATCCAAAGAAATGCGCGACCTCTTAGGCAGCATGCTCGACTATTCATACGACAACCGCCCCGAAAGTGCAGAAGCGCTCATTCAAACGCTCAGGCGAATGATCGCGCCCACCCCTCAGGAAGAAGCCGCCCCCCAATCCCTGAAATCAGCCTCCGTTTTACAGCGCGTGCTCGCCCGTATCTTTCCAAACTTAAAACCGCCCCTCCAGCCACACGAATATCTACAGCGCCTCTTTCCGCCTTATACAGACCTTTCAGCCCTGAGATATGCCCCCGGCACGGCGTGGTGTTATTCAAATATACAGACGAAAGGCAATTTCCAGTGCCAAATTGTGGAATACACATTCGATGCCAACGGAAAGAGTTGGGGCGGCGCGCGTCAGATGCCAGCTGTATTCTATCCCCAGCGTAAGCTCACGCTTCCGGACGACCCAGACCATGTCATCGATCTCGAACATCCGGCATCCCTGGAAGTCGCACTCCAAGCCTATGCACAGCTTCAAACCCTTTTTGAGCAGAAAGGTCACGCCCCCGGACGCGCGTCCCTGCCAGCCAGCTGCATCATCCTCCACCACGTCGATGATCCGAGCTGCAACCGCCTGCTTTATATCCTCAATCCCTCTCCTGACAAGAAATAGCCATGCGTGACACAGATCCCAATCCAGCCCAAATGATGCACGCATCCCCAAATCCCACTTCATCGCCCGACGCCTATCCGGATGCCGCCGCAGCCCATGACGCGCCGCAGCTCCCGTCCGCATACATCCACATCAAGCAGAGCAGCGATGTCGTCACATACAGCGAAGCGTCCGATTCGGCCCCGATGCAGGCGGTACAAACGCCTAAAGAACTCGCAGAAAAGTATCGCTTTATCCGTCGTCTCGGCATCGGCTCCCAGGCGTGTGTGTACCTTGCCGAACGCCTTGAAGACGGCCAGCTGACCGCGATCAAACAGCTCCGCGTCGACTCCATCAAGACCTGGAAAGAATACACGCTCTTTCATCGCGAAGCCGCTGTTCTCGCAAAACTCGATATCCCCGGTGTCGTCCGCTCATACGAGGCCTGCGACTGCCTAGAAGCCGACCCGCCTTGTTCCTATATTGTCCAGGAATATATCGAAGGCGCGACGCTCAAAGAGATCCTCAAATCGGGCTATCGATTCTCGCTCTCGCAGATCTGCGACCTCATGATCAAACTTCTGGAAATCATCCAGAACCTGCAGGAAAACGATCCCCCCGTCATTCATCGAGATATCAAACCCTCCAATATCATCATGAAGCTCAGAGACGACGGCCAGTTCGATGTCTGTCTCATCGATTTTGGCGCGGTATCGAATCCTCAGGTACAGAGCGGGGGCTCCACGATTGCCGGCACATACGGCTATATGTCGCCAGAGCAGAACATCGGACGCGCCGTTCCAGCCAGCGACACATACGCGCTCGGCGTACTCGCCGCATTCCTCCTCAGCGGCGTTGAACCGCTCGAAATGACCGTCAAAGACCTGCGCCTCATCATCGATCCATATATTGAAAACCACCCCACTGCGCTCGTACAGACACTGCGGTGGATGATCGAACCCGATCTCAAGACCAGGCTCTCTGATATCGACGAGCTCATTAAACGGTTTACCTACTTCAAACATGGTCAGTTCACACTAGAAGATAATGCCAAGAATCCCCTCACGGGCAAGCAGCTCATTAAACGCCTGAATGAAGTCAAATATCTGTGTCAGCCCAGAAATATCGAGATATGGCAGGCACTTCCCGAAACGCCGTACAGACGCACCACGCTTCCCGACCCCCTATTCTATACATCCCCTCAGTTTGAACATTATCCTATATATGATATGTACGGAAACGGAAGCATTATGGACAAGATTCCCATGATGATTTCGTTTTGCCGCGTTCTGATAACATTCATTGGCATATTTGCAGTACTGCTGCTCCCCATGTTATATGTAACCAGGCAAGTAGAATCTTTGACAACATTCGGTTATACAGGCTGTACGATATACATTATTATTGCACTTATCATAACGGTTTATTTATTTCAAAAACTAACAAACATACGAGAAACGCTTCCGCTATTCAATTCCCCAAAGAAGCGTGCTTCCAATGTGCCCAGTATTCAGAACTTTCATCATAAGCATCCAGAACACTGCGCAGAGCATAGAAGTTTATATGAAAACGGTCAAAAAACGATCGCAACAATCACACAGATCAGTTATATTTCAACCAAAGACAATTATATAAATTATCAATCAGGTATTGATTTCGGCACAGAGGGGAATGCCAAATCGAACGATTTTAAAGCACCGCGTCTAGAACTGCCGCCCGTCTTCCGAATTTGGTATAAATTCAATCCGCCAGACGATGATAAAGCGTTCGATATCATCCACTGGATCGACACCCATATCGATCCGAAAGAACGAATCAAAGTAGGCGATCCGTTGCCCATTCTCTATACAGGCTACCGCGCCACGCCCTCTGCCCCAATCCATGTCACGATGAGCATGCCCTATCCTTTGCCGTTTCATGATCTGAACACCCCAGATGATTATATTGGCAAAACGATAATCCTCAGATATTAATAGGGAGCAAATGATGCTTAACATCATAGAAACA
>JAFZFY010000068.1 GCA_017555665.1 Pseudomonadota bacterium
AAACTCCCCGGAAATCAGTGACTTGCGGGGAGTTTTGGCGAATGATTATGGATTCGCGATATTATCTGTCATAGGTGTGTTTGATGACGACGTCGTGGGGCGTGCGGCCGGGTTTGAACTTGATGAAGCCCGGAGCGATGGCGCCGAGGACGGGGCACACGTTGAGGCAGAGGTGGCAGCCGACGCATTTATCGGTGATGATCGGTTTGCGGGTGTCTTTTTCGATGATGATGGCCTGGTGGCCGCCGTCGAAGCAGCTGATGGCGCAGCGGCCGCAGCGGACGCAGAGGTCGTCGTG
This sequence comes from Pseudomonadota bacterium, assembly GCA_017555665.1. Classification (GTDB taxonomy): domain Bacteria; phylum Myxococcota_A; class Bradymonadia; order UBA4248; family UBA4248; genus UBA4248. Next base: position 299 of record JAFZFY010000068.1, read on the forward strand.
GATTTCGGGGATGATCTGGAAATCGCGGTCGAGGTCCTCGCAGGGGATGATGTTGGGGAGCGCCTTGCCGATGAAATCGCGCAGGGAGGTGAAGCCGTGCTCGAGCATGAAGATTTCGAGGCCGTCTTTCATGTCTTCGACGACGCGATAGCCGTACTGCATGACGGATGTCGTGACCTGGAGGTTTTCAGCGCCGAGGAGGAGGAATTCAACGGCATCCTGCCATGTCTCGATGCCACCGATGCCGGAGACCGGGACGTTTGCGAGGTCTTTGTCCATCTTGAGCTGGGCGAGGAAGCGAAGCGCGATGGGCTTGACGGCCGCGCCGGAATAACCGGAGATCGAGGATTTGCCGTTGACGACGGGCATGCCGGTGACAGTTTCGAGGTCGATGTTGCAGATCGACTTGATCGTGTTGATGCTGGAGATGGCATCCGCGCCGCCCTTGACTGCGGCTTTGGAGGGGACTTCCATGTGGGAGATGTTCGGGGTCATTTTGGCGATGACGGGAACATTCGTGTTTTCTTTGACGATGCGCGTGTATTTTTCGACGAGTTCAGGGGTCTGGCCGACATCGGAACCCATGGCGTGCGAGGTCATCTGCGGGCAGCTGAAGTTGAGTTCGAGCATATCTGCGCCGGCTTTTGTCATTTCGCGAGCGAGAAGTGCCCATTCCTCTTCGTTTGCGCCCATGATGGAGACGCCCATGACCTTTGTGGGATAGTCATGTTTGAGGCGTTTGATGATCTCGGCATTTTCCTGCCAGCAGTGTTCGGAGATCTGCTCCATGTTTTTGAAGCCGACCCAGCCGATGTCCTCTTTGCGGACATTGTCGAAGCGCGGGGAGCACTCGTTCATGCCGTTGATGCCGACGGTTTTGTAGAAGACGCCGCCCCAGCCGAGGTCGAAGCATTTGGCGATCATTTCATAGTTGTGGCAGACCGGCGAGGAGGAGAGGAAAAACGGGTTTTCGCAGTGGACGCCGAGGAAATCGATCGAGAGATCAACTTTTTTGGACATATATAAAACTCCTTCAAAAAGTAATTGTTAAAACCAGAGGTCCTGTACAGATCAGATCTGAAGGAATTTCGCGATGGCTTCGGCGATTTCCTTACCGGATTTGACGGCTTCGACGACAGTGGCACCGCGGACGAGCGCGGCATCGCCGCCGACAAAGAGTTTCCCGTCGGCCTTGACAGCTTTGTATTCGTCATCGACTTTCTGACCGACGGCGAAGATGACGGTGTCGGCATCGAGCGTCATGGACGAGTTGCCTTCCATCGCGGCGAGCTTGACGGCGGAGACTTTGTCGTCGCCGACGACTTCGAGGGGCTTGAATGCCGGGATGATGGTGACGCCGAGATCGACGACATAGTCGACTTCTTTCTTGGAGGCGGGCATGGTTTCCCAGGTCTCGACGAAGGATACGGTGACGGATTTTGCGCCGCACTGGCGAGCGGTGGAGGCGCAGTCCATGGCGACATCGCCGCCGCCGATGATGACGACATTGCCGAGATCGCCGATCTTGCCGTTGGCGATGCGGGCTTTCTTGAGGAACGGCAGCGCCGTGTCCACGCCCTTGAGGTCCGCGCCTTTCATGTTGGGGATTATCTTGGATGCGGACTGGCCAACGCCGACATAGACGGCATCGTATTCGGCCATGAGTGCATCGAGATCGTCTTTGGAAACGCGCTTGTTGAGGACGATTTTGACACCGAGATCGGTGACGGCTTTGATATCCTGGTCGATGATCGCGTCGCTGAGGCGGCTCGGGGTGATGCCATAGCGGAGGACGCCGCCGGCTTTTTCATTTTCATCGAGGATCGTGACATCCACGCCTTTTTTCGCGAGTTCTGCGGCGACAGCGAGGCTCGAGGGGCCAGCGCCGATGCAGACGACTTTTTTGCCGCAGGGCTTGCCGGCTTCGAGGACCTGGAACTTCATCTCTTTTTCCATGCTCATCGCAAAGCCTTGCAGACGGCCGATGTTGATCGGCTTGTCGATGCCGCAACGGGAGCAGGCTTTTTCACAGAGGCGTTCCTGCGGGCAGATCTCCGCACAGGTCGCGCCGAGAATGTTGTTCTCACGGATGATGCGGGCGGCTCCCTTGAAGTTGCGGAAGCGGATCGCGCGGATGAAACGTCCGGGATCCGTGCCGGCGGGGCAGTCATGCGAGCAGGGGGCATCGTCGCAAAGAAGGCAGCGCGTCGCTTCTTCCATTGCAAGACGAATGTTCAATCCGTTCTCAGCCAGTTCACCGTACGGTAACTGTCGTACTTTTGTCATGATCCTTCTCCTAATCACGAAGTAAACAAAAAAATCGCCACGCTATGCGGCGAATGACATTCGTTTCTACACTCTTTGGCGCGTTCTTTAAAGATAAAAACAACGCGCAAAACCGCTATTTTACTTGAGGTGCGCACACGTGCATACATGTGGTATATGCGGCATATTTTACATGAGTTATGTTTGGGGTATCATGTCTC
>JAFZFY010000069.1 GCA_017555665.1 Pseudomonadota bacterium
CCGCTATGCCTGACGGCATACGCGGCCTTTTTTGCGGGCGCTATGCCGTCAGGCATACGCGCCCGACCGGACGACCGATGTTCAGCGCACTCGCACACAAGATCCTGATCCTCGACGGCGGCATGGGCACGATGATCCAGCGCCGCCACCTGACCGAAGCCGACTGCAAAGGCGAGCGTTTTCGCGCACACGCGCAGCCCCTCAAGGGCAATCACGAAGTCCTCGTGCTGACGCAGCCCGACCTGATCCGCGATATCCACCGGCAATACATCGAGGCCGGCGCGGATATCCTCACGACCTGCTCGTTCTGCGCCAACGAGATCTCGCAACGCGAATACGGTCTGGCCGATATCGCGCCAGAAATGGCCTTTTCTGCCGCACGGCTCGCACGCGAAACCGCCGATCTGTCGGGCAGGCGCATATTCGTAGCCGGCTCCGTGGGGCCGACAAACACGAGCCTTTCGCTGGCGACAGATGCCGACGATCCGGCAGCGCGACCGCTCGCTTTCGATGACCTCGCGCATGCGTTCGAGGCACAGATCGACGCGCTCATCGAGGGGGGCGCGGATATCCTCTTGATCGAGACGGTCTTTGACGCGCTCAACGCCAAAGCCGCCCTCTATGCGCTTGCCAAAGTCCGTGAACGCAGGCAAAAAGCGGTTCCCGTCATGGTTTCTGCCGCCCCTGCAGATGTTCACGGCCGCCTGCTCTCCGGGCAGACACTCGAAGCCTTTATCGACGCGATCGCGCCGTTCAGACCGCTTTCCCTGGGCATCAACTGCGGCTCGGGTGCCGAACGCATGCGACATCTCGTTGCGCAGTTCGATGCCCTTCTGCCCCAGGATATCGCGCTCAGCTACCACCCGAACGCCGGCATGCCGGACGACGCGGGCAACTATCCCGCCAATGCCGAACAATTTGCCGAAATCGTCTCGGAAGCCGCCTGCGCTCGCCATCTCAATATCGTCGGCGGCTGCTGCGGCACCACGCCCGATCACATACGCGCACTCTCCATGCGTTGCGCGGCCTGCCAGCCCAGACCTGTCGCCGAAACGCCGCTCCTCCGACCGCACTTTTCGGGGCTCGAATCCGTGCAACTCGCAGACGGCCCCGCCATCATCGCGGAACGTGCCAATGTGACGGGATCCAGAAAATTCAAGCGTCTCATCGAACAAAAGCAGTGGGATGACGCCGTCTCGACCGCACGCGCGCAAATGCAAAAAGGCGCCTGCATGTTCGATGTCTGCATGGATGACGCGCTTCTGGATGCGCCTGCCGTGATGCGCGAATTCCTCAGACGCATCGCCGCTGATCCCACCGTCGCGCAATTCCCTGCCGTGATCGACAGCAGCGACTTTGCTGTCATTCAGACAGGGCTTCGAGAATGTCAGGGCAGATGCCTTGTCAACTCGATCAGCCTCAAGGAAGGCGAAGACGCTTTTTTGCAAAAAGCCCGTGAAATCCGTAATCTGGGCAGTGCCGCAATCGTCATGGCGTTTGACGAAGAGGGGCAAGCCGACACCACGAAGCGGCGTGTCGATATCCTGACACGCGCCGTCCAGATGCTCATCGAAAAGCTCGGCTTCAGAACATGCGACATCGCGCTCGACCCGAATATTTTAGCGATCGGGACCGGGCTCGAAGCACACCGCACGCAGGCGCTGAGCTTTATCGAAGCCTGCCACATCCTGCGCGAACGTTTCCCCGGCATACTCACGACCGGCGGGCTGAGCAATCTCTCCTTTGCCTTCCGGGGCCGTGACGATGTCCGCAGCGCCATACACCGCGCGTTTCTGGAACGCGCAAACGACGATCTTTCGCTCGTGATCGCCAACCCCGATATCCTCAGACAAGACGTGCCAGACGACTTGAAACAGCTCGCACACGCGCTTGTCACGAATGCATCCGAGCATGCGCTCGACGACCTTCTAGGCTGGGTGCAGTCGCATCCGCTGGCCAAACCAGGCGCAACCCTGCCCAAGCCCGCCGCCCCCTCCTCAGACACGGCGACAGATCTGCGCGAAGCCTTTATCGGCGTGATCACAACCGGTGCCCCAGATGCCCAAGCCATCCAAGCGGTTCACGCGCTCCGGAAGACACATGAACCGCTTCAGATCATCGAAGGCCCGCTCATGGCCGCCATGAACGATATCGGCGAACGCTTTGCACGCGGTGATCTCTTTTTGCCGCAGATCGTCAAAGCCGCACGCCTGATGAAGCTTTGCATCCAGGCACTCGGCATCGCGGACACGCCGAACGCTTCACAGCACACACGCGGCCGCATCCTGCTCGCGACAGTGCGCGGCGATGTCCACGATATCGGCAAAAACATCGTCAGCATCGTGCTGACATGCAACGGTTTCGAGGTCATCGACCTCGGCGTGATGGTCGAGACTGCACACATCGTTCAGGCAGCGCAGACCTACCGCGTAGATGCCATCGGCCTGAGCGGGCTGATATCGCCGTCGCTCAATGTCATGGTCGAAGTCGCGCAAGCCTTGAAAACGGCTCATATCCGCGTGCCGTTATTTGTCGGCGGCGCAGCCGCCAACGCGCTGCACACGGCACTCAAGATCGCCCCGGCATACGCGCCCGGCATCGCCACCTATATTGCAGATGCCTCTCGCGTTCCTGGCGTGCTGGCACGCTGGCTATCCCCCGAAACACGCGCCGATACAGAAGCCGAGATCCTTCGCGCGCAGCGCGACGTGACCGCGCATCAGCCGCAGAAGGCCATACCGCTTCGCACACTGGCACAGGCGCGTGCAGAAGCCCACCCCCATCCCGTGCCCGAAGCCTTGTCGTATCGCCTGGAATCGCTGTGCACACGCGGACTGCTTGATCTCACGATCCCAGCGGCTGACCTCATCCATGCCCTGGATCTCGAATACCTGGCACGCACGCTCTATGGCAGCCCTCACGCCCCCCTGGATAGCCTGCAGCGAGATATCGAATCCTTCATGAACAGCCATCCCGGCAGCCTGACAACGTTTGCACGCATACGGTTCATGCATGCACGTCCCCACGGGGATGACATCTCGCTATTGGACGATGCCGGCACCGTGACAGCCGTGCTATACGGCATACGCTCGCAACAGCAAAACCTTGAACCGCGCGCACTTGCGGATTTTGTAGACGCGACTCGCGGTGTCGTCGGCCTCTTTGCGCTCACCACGCCCCACGAATCGAGCCTAAACACACAAGACAGAGCAAACGGTTTTGCCCCGCTGTTGGCGCAGTCGCTCGCGACCGCGCTCGTGGAGAGCGCCAACCAACACGTGCACAGCCAGCTGCTCGCGGGCTTGGGGCCCTATATCCTGCCAGCCATCGGTTACCCGATCTGCCCCGATCACACGCTCAAAACCGATGTTCTGCGTCTGCTTCGCGCCAGCGAGCTCGGCATCCAGCTCACAGAAAGCCAGATGATGTCTCCGCTCGCAACGGTATGCGGATTCAGCATCATCCACCCCGATGTAGTCTATTACAACCCAGGGCTGATCGGTCAAGATCAGCGCGACGACTATACGCGACGGCGTAACCGCGCCTGATATCCCTGTATCGTGAACGCCAACGCACATCTTGAGGATTCACGTGGGATATATCGTGGCGAGCGTCTGCCCAAAGCGATCCATCCCGGATCCTCAGATGATACGCAACCCTTGAAATAGAGCGCACCTCAAGACATGTTCGCGCCGTATCACGGTGCCACGTCAGCTGCGCACACGGCAACGCCAGGAACAGACAAAAACAAAAAAAGGCGCTCAAAAGCGCCACATTTCAAATTCTCTAAACGACAAATGGTCAGTATTGAACAATACCGACCTAAAGAGAAAACCGAGAGGGAAACAAAACGCACGCTAACCGTGCGCGAAGCGCGTATGACCACGCGATAATGAGAGACGTTCGACGGAACGTCTGTACATATCCGTTAAAGGAGGTGATCCATCCCCACGTTCCCGTAGGGATACCTTGTTACGACTGCACCCCAGTCGCTGTCCGATCCGTGGGCGGTTGCCTCCATTGCTGGTTAGCTCACCGACTTCGGGTCCAAACAACTCCCATGGTGTGACGGGCGGTGTGTAC
>JAFZFY010000070.1 GCA_017555665.1 Pseudomonadota bacterium
GATCCGCCCGGCACACGGGCAGCCCAGAGGCGGCGCATGAAGCGACACGCATGCCGCTGCCACAGATACACATTGACAAACCCGTCTGTAACTATTTTGTTAAAGATAATTTTTTTAAAGTGTAAAAAGCGCTTGCACTTGACGGAACACATGTGTATAAGCCGCCCGCTCCTTGCTTCCAGGACAGATCCGGGTGGATCTGAGCACACCGGGAAGCCGAATTGGTTCCATAGGGAGAGCATTATGGCTTATCTTGTTAATCATCCCAAAACTGTAAGAGAGTACGAGACCGTATTCATTCTTCGTTCGGACGTGCTCGACGAAGACCGCAATAAGGTTCTCACCCGTATGAGCAGCATCATCGAGAAACTCGATGGCCACATCCTGATGCAGGAAGAGTGGGGAAAACGCAAACTGGCCTATAAAATCCAGAAGAGCGCATACGGCATTTATTTCTATATCCGTTATCTCGGCTACAACGACATGGTCGCCGAGATCGAACGTAACCTTCGCATCCTTGAGCCCGTCATCAAGTACATGACCGTGAAGCTCGGTGATGATGTCGATGTCGAGAAGCGCAAGGCAGAAGCCGTCAACGAAGGCAGCTGCGCGCCGAAAGACTCTGCTGATTACAGCAGTGTGGATATCGATGACGAAGACCTTGATGAACTCGTCGACGACGAATAGGAGGTTTCCAATGCGCGTAATTCTTAAAGAAGACGTGGCTCATGTCGGTAACATGGGTGATATCGTTAAGGTTGCTGACGGTTACGGCCGCAACTATCTCATTCCCCAGGGTCTTGCAGAACTCGCAACGGAAGACCGTGCAAAAGCTTTCGCTCACCAGAAAGCGATGATCGAGCACAAGAAAGCGAAACTGCACAACGAAGCCCTCGAGCTTCAGGCGAAAGTCAACGGCATGGAAGTCAAGCTCGTCCGCGCCGCCGTCAAAGACGAAACACGTATTCACGGCTCCGTCACCAACCGCGACATCGCCGATGAACTCGCCAAACTCGGTGTCGAAATCGACAAGCGCAAGATCGATCTTGCCCAGCCGATCCGTGAACTCGGCGAACACAATGTCGAGATCAAGCTCGTCCATGATGTCGTCGCGACAGTCAAAGTTATCGTTACTGCAGAATAATTTTTGAATTTCTGCCGTTATTGAAGGCGCTCGGCCAGTCCGAACGCCTTTTTTTTTAGCCATGTTTTACGAATGTGGATATACCGTCCTTTGGGCATACCAAGCATGGGCGAGTCAGGCAGACCCCCTTATCAAAACGGGTGAGGGCGCCGCAGATGCGGCATGTGAGGTCTGAAAAGCCATATCCCCCCTCGCAGAACACGGCTTATTTATCCGACAGAGGTCATCATGACACCCATACACCTCTTCACGTTCAGAAATATCCCGGTATCCTTCTCACCGTTCTTCCTCATCCTCGTCGTTGTGCTTTGCATCAACGTCGGCGGGCTGCTCCAATCCATCCTGTTCGGTCTCGCCATCATATTCACCATACTCAGCCACGAGTTCGGGCACGCCCTGACGGCTCAGAAATACGGCCTGGCCCCTGCGATCACGCTTCACGGCATGGGCGGTGTCACCACGATGGATAGATCGGCAACGACGGCGAAGCAGGACTTTCTGATCACGCTGGCCGGACCGCTCACGAATCTCATCACCGGCGGCGTGCTCCTGGGCATCTACGTCCTGATGACGCTGGTCGGGCTTTCGAGTGTTTTCGCGCACATCTCGCTTTTGTGGGCTTTTCTGGAAAAAGTGATGATGGTAAGCCTGGTGTGGGGCATCTTCAATATCCTGCCGATCAAGCCGATGGACGGCAGCAAAGTCCTCGACTATCTCCTGCGCAAAGTCATGTCCCCGAATAAGTCAGAGGCCGTCGCCATCGTGATCGGCGCACTGCTCTCGGCCGGCGTGCTCGTGTGGGCGATCATGGGGAAAAACACGTTCATGATCTTCATCGGCGGTTATCTGCTGCTCATCAACGGCGGCTTCTTTGTCTCGCTGTTCAAGAAAAACAAACTCGGCAGTGCCGCATCCAACCCGCAGCTCGTACAGGCTGAGGGCGTTTACGAAAGAGGGCTGGTCGCGGCCCGGAACCACGACTGGAAATCGCTCGAAAGATACGGTCACCAGATGAAAAAACTCGCCGCATCGGAAGACCAGATCAAACGCGCCTACGAGTTCCTCACGATTGCGAACACGAACCTCGGCAACTATCAGGACGCGCTCTCTTACGCGCCACATGCCAAACAGTCCGATGCAGTCAAACAAGCCGTTGCGCGCTGCAAACAATTAAGTTAGTCTTATCCTGTCTTGTTCTCCGTTTTACGATACGGCACCTTTATGAACACATCAAAACGCATCATGATCATCCTGGGCATCGCGCTCCTCGCAGGCTTCATCGCCGTGATGATCATCGACTCACGACAGCCCAGACAACCGCTTGCGTTTGATCCGATCGAGCCACAGCTCACCCTTCTGGACCGCGTGTATCCCCAATGGTTTTCAACGCGCATCGACATCCTGAGCCACGAACAAGGCAAACAGGTCATTTGCGACTGGTACCGTTACAAAGGCAAGGCGGCACTGCAGGCCGAAGACCTGAACGACGCATCCGAACAGTTCAATGCCAACGCCATGGATCTCGTCAGCGCGACGAGCATCTCGGCGACATACTGGGCTTCCGAACTCGCTTTTGACGAGCTCGCCGCAATCTATCAGGGCAACCGCGCCAAGCGTGACGAAGTCGTCCAGAGATGCCTCGCCGATAATCCCGATATCGACAAGCACCTCACGGCAGATACCGAAGCTTTCTATGCATTTGCGCAGGCAGAAGGACTGATCAGCGAAGACCATGTCATCCCAGCAAATGCCTTAAAACTCTTGCGCCTCATACACAGACATCTCTGGAACGGTGTCGCTTCCGAACAATTCCCGCTCACGCGGATCGAGCCCCCGGAAGAATCACTCGCCTTCCTCAGATGGCAGATCGAACTGTCACATATGCCGTTTGATCAGAAACTCAGAAAGATCAATCAGGCTGAACAGTTCGCCGTCATTCCGTATGATTACGACTTTGCACGCGCCGTCCTCTATGTGCAGAACGGCCTCGCCGTGGACGCTTGCGCCCTGCTCAAAAATGCTTATCAAAATACGGATCCGCAAAATACTTTCAGACGAGAACGCTATCACAATGCGATCAACGAACTGGCTCACTCGCATTCCATAGCCTGTCAATTATGACCCCAATATCCGAGCCAGATGGAGCGAAAAAATGGCAGATTTTCAGGACACCTTAAAAGAAAAATTCAGTTCAATTTTGTCGAGTGCAAACTCACTGCGCCAGTCGGCCACGGAAACCATTAAAGAAAGCCTGGAGACCGGCAAAGAAAAACTCCAGGAATGGGATCGCGACCGCCGCGCCAACGAAATCTATGAAAACCTCGGCAAAAAGATCTACAAGCTCTCGAACCGTGGCGAAATCGAACTCCCCGAGTGCTGCGACAAATACATCCAGGCACTCAATGAGCTCTATGCCGATGACGAAGCTGAAGAAGCCGCCGAAGAATGCGATTGCGACGACAAGAAAGATTGTTGCTGCTGCGACGACAAGAAAGATTGTTGCTGCTGCGACGACAAGAAAGACTGCTGCTGCGACGACAAGAAAGACTGCTGCTGCGACGACAAGAAAGATTGCTGCTGCTGCGCAGATAAAAAAGAAGACGACAGCGCAGCCAGTGAAGACAAGAAGGATGAGGACGGCGAAAAAGACGCATAACCTCCCAGTCTGACAACCTTGAAAGCGCCCACACACGGGCGCTTTTTTTATGCGCACACGGCATACGTCTGCCCGCGTCCGGCCTTCACACGCCCCGTCACGATTCAGCAAGCAGACGTGTCGCGACACTTCTCTTCATAATACCATCCCCCAAAATCCCCTACCCCTTCATCGCGATCTCAACCCAGCGGCGGCAGAACGCGATGCCATAGCAACGCACGGTCTTTACATCGGGGTGGCGCTGCATGAAGCCTTCAACATATTGTCGGTCTTTGATTTGTTGCAAAGCCTCATCTGCGAGCGCGGCAAGCCGTGTGCTGATGCGCGATTTCTCATCATCCGTCGCCGCGTCGAGATCTTGATATGCCCGCGTGATATTGATTTTTTTGAGTTCTGACTCGGTCACGGATTTGAGTTCGATCAGAAATGCCCTATCCCTATACCAGACCGCGATGTCCAGACGCCCGGAACCATATTCAATATTAGATTCAATATATCGGTTGGCGGCACCAAGTATGCCCAGCATGATGCCGTGATAGAACGACTCTTTGCTGTCGAAATAACTCATGCACTGCAACGCACAGGTGATCTGCGTCTTAGCGGTTTCCATATCGCCTTGCCAAAAAGCGTCGCTCAGCGTCAACGCATCAAACAGTGCATTTTGATCCGAAAACCAGCGGCCAATTTGTATGGCAAAGACTTCCTTGACCTCGCGGTTCGGAATCGCCAGCTCGCACGCCCATGTATCGCCCGGAAGATCTTCATACTCTACCGGCTTGAGATAACCGCTGAATGTCAACAAACTCCACGCATATTTAGAATCCGCGCGCAAGTCTTTCCAAGTCAAATACTCACTCACAGCAGCTCTGACCGTCTGCCCGCGCAAGAGATCAAAACATTTTTTCCGGATATCGCTGTTTTGATGAATCACATCAGCAATAATATCGTTGCCGCTCGTATTGAGCCAATACGTTCGATAGGGATATTTTGCATCTTCGAGCAACGCCCGCGTACACATGATCACGCTCCAAGGATTGTGCGCATGACGGCCGCAGAAATTATATCCGTCATAATTATATTCAACCTGTGGATAAGCATCATCCAAGTCAAAATAATGAAGCATTTCCTGCACTTCTGCCGGCTCGAACCCAAAGAATTCGCGTCTGCCCTCGCTCATAATCGTATGGCATTCGACGTTATTGAGGCCCGACAGGCTGGATTCCTTCGACACGCGCAGACATCCCGTGATCACGCCGCGCTCCAAATATGGATTCGTCTTGAGCGCGCTCGACATCATCGTCCGCAAAAAGGTGAGCATCTCGTCATAATAGCCGTGCAAAAACGCCGATTGCAGCGGCACATCGTATTCATCGATGAGAATGATCGATTTACGACCTGTCACCTGATAATAAATAATTGACAAGCGTTTGATCGCATTCGCGAGTTCTTCCTCGGTTGCCGTCCCCTGTTTAAGTCGACTCAGGATCGGCGCATCGTCAGGTTCAATGGACGAATGATGCAATGCCCACGATACATCCTGAACCATCTGAGAAACACTTTGACGAATTGTACCAATGGCTTCTTTATAGCTGTGCTGGATCACGTCCTTGAGCGTAATCGAGATGACAGGATAGGCACCGAGCTGCGCCATGGCCTCAGCGTCCTGCGAGACGAGAAGCCCCTCAAAATAATGGCGGTTATCGACAAGCTTTCCATCGCGGTCAAACCGATACTCGAAAAACGTCTTGAGCATCGACATCATCGTAGATTTGCCAAAGCGGCGCGGACGCGTGAAGAGAACCACCTGCTTCATACGCGACAGAAGCCATGGAATGACGTCGGTTTTATCGACGTAATAGCCACCTTCATCCATGATTTTAGTAAAAAAATCCGTTCCCGCGATGGGGTATTTTCGTTTTTCCGCCATATCCGTACACTCCCATGCCAAGGGCGCGCAAAGCGCAGCGCGCATTATAACAGGAAATAGAGGAATGGCGAGGGATTGAATGTGGCGCAGCCTATTGGCAAATCGCGTCGTGCAGTCCGCACGACGTGATTGCCGATACGCCCGCGCATCGGCCTATGCGCCTGCGGCGCATACGGC
>JAFZFY010000071.1 GCA_017555665.1 Pseudomonadota bacterium
CCGGATGTCGTGATGCGTCGCCCGGATGTCGTGACACGTCTCTCAGGATGTCGTGACGCGTCGCCCGGATGTCGTGACGCGTCGCCCGGATGTCGTGACGCGTCGCCCGGATGTCGTGACACGTCTCTTGCGCATCGTGACACGTCTCTTATTATATACCTACTATATACCTACATGTGGCCATTTAACATTATAGTGCGTTCAAATACGCTATTTATAATGCTATTCTTCGGTTTTTTGTCACGCGGCATGGTTGGGGGTATAAGGCAGGCAAGAGGTGCGCAGGCAGGGCTTGTGGCATTGTCATGGAGGACTCGCGGGGCTGTCCCGTGGGCTGTAGAGCAGTTCAGAGATCAGGGTAAGAAAATGCTAACACTGACGCGAAAACCAGAAGAGACGATCGTGATAGGCGACGGGCCTGAACGTATTGAAGTGATCGTGAAGGAGATCCGGCGCAATCAGGTCCGGATCGGTATCCTTGCACCCGAGAATGTGCGGATATTCAGGAAGGAGCTGATTGAGCGCGACAATGAGGAGCCGGTGTCGGATCCCGACCGTGAACAGGGGTGATGCAGGAAATTTCATTGACGCTTTAAAAAAATCCGTGTTAATAGAATACGGTTTAGTTCCGCGGTTGCGAGTACTACTTAACGACACAGCAATGAAGGAGATAGGGTTCCATGATCCAGGCATTTGTATCGCTCAAGCCTCATCAACCCGCGCGCACAGAGTCAGGCATGCGGAGTTTTTTCGAAGCGCTTCAGAGTGCGGTATTCAGCCGGCCGACTGTATTTCGCTCTAATGCGGACGAATGCGTGCGTCCGTATTCGCTGGATGCGGTCGTCAGCGCTGCGCTTGATCCGCGATGCCGGTTCGTGGTCCTTCGCGCTGAATGCGAGAAATTCTGGCAGTGCACGTTCCTGCTTCCCGACAAGCAGGGCATGGGCGCGCTGTTTTTCGATCTCCAGCGCATGCAGTCCCCGCGCCGCCTTTCGCCCGATGTCCTCATCGAGATGTTCAAAAAACTCTATCACTCGCTCTCGCCTCGCCTCATCCGTATCGGCGATTCTGAGGCGCGTGAAAAACTGCGGAGCCGTCACGGCCTCGTGATGATGCCGGGGCTCGGGCGCATCGAGTGGCTGCAGATCGTTTCGCCGTCGGTCTATGCCGATATCTATAATCCTTCTGAACTCGTTGCCGCGCCGGGATACGCATCCGAGATCTGGGAGGATGGCGCGCTCTTCATGCGCGTTTATGACGATCCCAATGACTGGGATTCCGAAGACAATATCTCGCAGGCAAACTTCATCCCCGGCTTCCTCGCTGGCGTCGCCAAAATCAAGGACAGCGAGAAGGAAAAAGAGACCATCCGCGAAGTCGAAAGGCTCTGGTCCCGCGCTGAAAAAACAGCTGAAAAGGCTTACGAAGTCCTCAGCGCCGATCCCAATAATGTCGCCGTCGTCTCCGCGCCGAAAGCCGAAGCCGCTCCTGTCGAGGAGATCAAGCTCCTGGAAGGTACTGGAAACCTCGATGATGAGGATGCCAAAAAACGCGATGTCGTCTGCACGCGACTCAAATCCGAATTCACGATCGAAGAAAAAGATATCGAAAAATGCGCCGTCGAAGGGCCGTGCACGATCTTCAAATGCCAGCCGCAGAAAAAAGCCGCTTTCTATGCGTCTTATCAGGACGATGGCCGAAAGGTGTTCATCCTCAACTCGCTCGAAGATCTCTCCGGGTTCCTCAAGCTCAACGACTGCAGCGTCAAGCCCGAATGCTTCGATACGATCAAGCGGTTGCTCAAGACCTACTATCATCCCGATTACCGCATGATCGACTCGCTCGATGAGCTTCCTGAGGATGTCCGCAACGACCGCCGTATGCCCGAAATGCGCAAGCTCTTCAAGCCTGCCGCCGTCGAGACCATCAATGGCAACCAGTGCCTCGAGTTCTGGTTCTATAAGATTGAAGCCAAAGGGCTTGAAACGCTATCGTTCACGCAGTTCGAAGATTGGCCCATGCAGCTCGAAGCAAAGGTCCAGTGCACAGACATGGAATCCGAACCCGAAGCCCCTGCTCAGCCTGCCGAAGCGCCCAAAGCCGAGCCTGCGCCTCAAGCCGAAGCCCCCAAAGCCGAGCCCGCAAAAGCTGTTTCCGAGATCGTCTCTCAAGATGCTGGCAGCAAGGAATCTGCACATTCGGGGGCTGGCGCCATCGCCGAAGCCGGTGTCCAGAACACCCAGATGACCGGCGCGAAACGCCGCAAAGCCAGTGCTGCTGCGCTTGAGCCGCAAGTCCCGATGGTTCAGAAAGACGTGTCAAAGAAGAAGACCGTCATCATCGCCGTCGTGTTCGTCATCATCGTGATCGGCCTTGTCGCCGGTCTCAAAGCTGCCGGTATGCTCTGATCTTATCTGTTTTAACGACATCAAACCCGGCTGGCTGATGCCCGCCGGGTTTTCTTTTCTTGTGTGAGGATCAAATGGGTTCTTTGGAAGGAGGCCTGAGTTTCAGGACGTTTTATGTGGAAGGCGAGCCGCCTAACGACTTTCAGGAGGCATATCTCGCGCATCTGACAAATCACTTTTTCGAGCCCCTCACCCCGATGGGCGAGGAAGAACGCTCTGTCGGCTGGGTGCCGACTCAGGATCCCATCGCCGATGGGTTTCGGCGCGATCAGGTCTTTTTCAACCAGTTCATCGTGTTCTCGATGCGCATCGACAAATGGGCGCTTCCCGCCCCCTGGGTCAAGGCGCTCACGCGCCAGGCCATCGCGGAACGCCTCCCAGAACTCGAAGAAAAAGAGGCGGAACGCCAGAAAGCCGAAGGCAAATTGCGCCCCTCGGCCAAGCTTTCCAAACGCGAAAAGGACAAGATCAAGCTCGAAGTCATTACAAACATCAAGCACAAGATCCTCCCGGCGATGAAGGTCATCGATGTCGTATGGAACATCTCCGAGTGTACCGTCCGATTCTGGTCCACTTCGCAGGCCGTTTGTGACGAATTCGCCGAGCTTTTCGAGGCAACTTTCGGGCTCGCGCTTCATCAGGATTCCCCCTTCCTCATGGCCAAACAGCTCGGCCTGGAGGAAAAAGAACTCGACACGATGGTCAATGCCGAACCCTGGCATCCCGACTTCCAATAATATGGTGCGCGCATGGATACTTTTGAAAAAATTGAGAGAACACGCCACTTTGGCGAGATGTTTCTGCTCTGGCTCTGGTACAGGTCGGATATCAATGACACCGTGTTTTACCTGAGCGATGGCAGTGCCGTGATTCTTGCGATCGACAACCAGCTCACGCTCGAGTCCAAGATGACCGAGATGGAACGCACCGTCATTTCGGGCGGCGCGCCCTCCGACAGCCGTGAGGCCTACGAGGCGCTTCGTCAGGGAAAGGTCGTTTCCCACATGAAGCTCCGCCTTCAGCGCGATGAAAAGGAATGGGTGTTCGTGCTCTGCGGCGCCACGCTCGATATATCGAGCCTCAAGATTCCTGCCCTGATGACCAAGGCCGATGATGAAAAATTGTACGAACGCATGGGGCTCGTCGAGGAAGTCGATGCCCTGATCCGCGGGCTGTACGAGCAGTTCCTCTCGATCCGTCTCGACCCCGACAAGTGGAAAGCCGAGGAAGCCGGCATCGTCGACTGGATCGAGCGCAAAGCCGCTGGAGCTGAAGAATGACGGATGCCATATCCTCATTTCTGCTCGCGATCCTTCAGGGCGTGACCGAGTTCCTGCCGGTCTCGAGTTCCGGTCACCTCGTGCTCGTGAACTCGTTTTTCCCGACAGACAAGGGGCTGCTGTTTGATCTGGTGCTCCATGTGGCGACGCTTCTCAGCGTCGTGATCTACTATTGGCGCGACATCTGCGAGATCTTCATGGGGTGCATTCACGAGCTCAAGCCCGGCATGCAGCGCCCGAACCTCTATTTTGTAGCCTGCCTGCTCCTCGCGACGCTGATCACCGGCGTGATCGGTCTCGCGCTCAACGATATCGTCGAGACACAGCTGCGGAACGTCATCATCGTGGGCAGTCTGCTTGTCCTGAACGCTGGAATCCTCTGGAGTTCCCGGAAACGCGGCATCTTTAAGCTGACCACGGGCGCGCTCACGCTCCGAACGGCGGCTCTGATCGGGCTGGCACAGGGGCTTGCGGTGCTGCCGGGCATTTCGCGTTCAGGTTCGACGATCACGGCTGCGCTACTCATGGGCGTCGAGTCGAAAGAGTGCGCGAAGATCAGCTTCCTGCTCTCGATCCCCGTCATTCTGGGCGCGCTTGTCCTCCACATTCCCGATATGGCCGCCATGCCTGTCGAAAATGTCCCGGTCGTGATCATTTCCGCGATACTCGCCGCTGTCGTCGGGTATGTCAGCCTTGTGTTGCTCAACAAAGTGCTCAAAAAGGCCAATTTTCATCACTTTGCGCCCTATTGCCTGCTCGTGGGTGTCGCCGCGATCCTGTGGGGTATTTTCGCGTGACCCGGCCTATGCGTGCCGCATACGGCCGGCCGGCGCCCTATGGCTTCGCCATACGTGCGCCGCATACGCCCGGGGCGCTCTATTTCAGAAAACGCTGAACTGTGATCGAATCGGTTGCTACTCAGCCGCCCTCTAAATCATGAGCATTTCAACTATTGTCGCGCCTATAAGCAGTCGGATATTTATATCCCCTAAGGCAAAAGTCCTGTGCGGCTAACGACTGCCTGCCATCGACTGCCCACTGCCTGTCCGCTTTGCTCTCCATACTTCAGACTCGTCTGTGGGCTGAGTCGTGACTCGAATCGTCACTTTGCTTTCGTTTTGATTTGGCATGATACTCGCTTAAATGCTATACTCAGCTTGGATTTGGGCATTCAAGTGTGACTTTGGGAGGTTGATCATGAAAAAATTCTTTGCATTTCTGGGTATGTTCTGTTGCGTTATGACGCTTTCGACCATCGCTTTCGCATACGAAAAAGGCGACCGCGTGCTGGCTCTCTGGGAAGATGCCTATTGGTATCCTGGAACCGTCGTCGCCGTCGATGGCAACGTGATCACGATCGATTTTGATGATGGCGACAAGGCCACAGTTGATTCCGAACGCGTCAACAAGCTCGACTGGCAGGCTGGCGACAAAGTCGAATGCCGTTGGCCGACCAATCGCATCAACTATCCCGGCACGTTCACAAAAGTCGATGGCGAAAAAATCCGCATCGTCTATGATGATGGCGACAAGGCTGACCTGACGATCAGCTGGTGCCGTCAAAGCCGCGCCAGCCGCCTGGTGGGCCACTGATTCACAGCTCTTAGGGCTTCTGCTTATAGAGACCGGTCTTTGACCGGTCTTTTTTTTTGCCTCACTGGTGTGAAAAAAATGCGTTTCCTGGGTTGACGAATGGAAGGACGTGCTAAACATATATGCTCGTTGGATGACAGAGAACATGAATAAAAGTTCATGGTGTTCTGTTCGCTGGCATTTGATATACAAACAACGTATTGTTTCATTTATGGAATCATAAGGAGGTTGTTATGTTTACACTTTGGAGTGATATGGATCGTCTTTTCAATCATTCGTTCTCGGATATGTTCAGCGATCGCATGATGCGTAGATTTGAAGACAGTGATGCCTTTGTCGGCGCACGTCGCATGAACCTTCTGGACCGTGGCGAGACGCTTGAATTCGTGGCAGAGCTCCCCGGTGTGGAAGAAAAAGACATGAACCTGACGGTTCACGGCGACACGCTGACGTTGAGTGCGAAACGCGAAGTATCGCATGACAAGGAAAACCGCATTTACCTCGCTGAACGCGGTAATTACGAAGTCCAGCGGAGTATCGGTCTGCCTTCGAGAGTCGATGCGGATAAGGCGACGGCAAGTTTCAAGAACGGCATCCTCAGGGTCGTCCTTCCAAAAACGCCTGAGAGCCAGCCGAAACAGATCGCGATTAACGCGTGATTTCTGAACAGGTCGCCGTACCGGTGACCTGCGGTATTCCTTCCTTTCGTATATTTATAAATAAATAGGAGTCAGTGAGTATGTCAGAAAAAGAACTTAAAAATCAGAATTGTGAAAATTGTGAACTCGAACACAATGATAAGGCATCTAAAGATGCGGTGAAAGTTCGCACATGTCAGGTTTATCCCGATTGTGATATTGAGGAGGCCAAAGATAATTATATCGTCCGGATGGATATGCCGGGGCTGGATCCGGCGCATATCGATGTCAAGCTCGACAAGGATATCCTTACCGTGGAAGCCAATGCGGCGATTGAAGGATTGGCGCCGCGCCGATATTTCAGGCAGTTCAGGGTCATGCGCGGGCTTGATGCCGCCAAATGTCAGGCCGATTACAAGCTCGGCGTGCTGACGCTTAAACTTTCAAAACCGCAGACCATGCAGCCGCAGCAGATCAAAATTACATGCGACTGATGATTGATCTCTGATCCCCTGATTTTTCAGGGGATATCGGTTCCACAAACGCCGCATCTCGATCGCTTGATGATGCGGCGTTCCGCGTCTGGGTCACTTGCATTTCGAGCCGTTCGCGGCAAGCGTGGTTTCCGCATTGCGCTTGCATGTGGCATCCGTGATGCCCGCTTTTTTGGCCTCCCTGTAAAGCGTGACGGACTCGCAGATCTTTCCTTCGACTTTGGCTTTGGCGGCTTTGCGGCAAAGCTTGTCTGCAGTCGAGCCGGCGGCTGATTTGGCCGGCTTGACGGCTTTGCTCTGCTTTTCAAGCGTGACTTGGAGCATGCCGTCGGTTTCTTCATAACGGCGTTTGATGATATTCTCTGTCTTGGATTGATAGCCTGGGGCTTCGAATTTTAATTCTGCATAACCGCGTTCAATATCAAAAATATAGGAACATGGCGATGCGTGACACACTTCCTGGGCGGTCTCCTGATCCGTGACAATCGCGTGCTCTGGCGTGTAAGTGATAAGAAATTCAAGCACTTTGGACGCTACTTTTTCAGCTTCCATAGAGATCTGGATCGTGCCGTCTGTCTCTTTATAGGATGTTTCTTTTAATTCGTATGTCGCATCCTGATAACCGTCCAATTTAAAGACGATCAGCTGGGAAAGATTGAGGTCGCTGATGTTGAAGTCGGCCTTGCAAGGTGTCGGCTGGCAAACGGGATGGATGCCGTTTCGGAGCACGGATGCGCCCGGCGGGAATGTTTTAAATAAAAACGCAACAGTATCGGGGGCTGTCTCGACGGCTTCGCCTGAAATCAGCGGCTCTTCTTCACGATTGGCATGGCTGCGCGTGATAAAGATGAGAATGAGGATCAGGATCAGGAGGATCACGCCCAGACTGGATAGCAGCAGCCGTTTTTTGTGGTCTGAATCGGCGTTGGAGGGCTCGAAAAATTCGGAGGGCGGGGCATCCCTGAGGACTGTCGGGGCGTATTCCAGGGCTTCTGGCTGGCTGGAAATGCCGCTTGGGGAGGCTTGTCCCGGCTTGTCGGAGCCGTTGGGGGCTGTCGGCGTGTCGGGAATGGCCGACAGGCTGATGTTAAGATTGCCGGATATGTTCTGCACGCCCGGGGTCAGCTGGGTGTCGTTCGCACAGATCGGGATCTCGCTCGAAAAATAGCTGGCAACGCTGTCCAGGGCCTTGCCGAAAGAATCGCAATCTGGATAACGGTTGGCCGGGTCGACCGCGAGTGCTTTCTGGAACACTTCGCCGACTGCCCCAGATAGCAGGAATTTCCCGATCTGGAGCTGGCCGCTGCAGTGGAGCATCATCACCTGGTAGAACTCGCCAGTCGCGGCGGGCACGCCGGTCAGCGATTCCGAGATGATCAATGCCATCTGATAGACATCGATGGCGGCTGAAACGGTCTGGGAACGGATATACTCAGGGGCGAGATAGCGCGGCGTGCCCAGGAGCTGGCCGTCTGTGGTCAGCCTGGTCGTATCGGTCTGCAGGCAGGCAACCCCGAAATCAAGGATCTTCATCGCTTCCCGGGGGCCGCAGGGATCCACGATGTAAAGATTTTCGGGCTTCAGGTCTTTGTGAATGATGCCGAGCTGATGACCGACGGAAAGGGCCTCCAAAACTGGACGGAACAGCTTGAATGCGCGTTTCGGGCTGAGCGGGCCGGTCTGCGTGAGTTCATCGCAAAGCGTATGGCCGCGAAGCAGTTCCATGGCGATATACGGCTGCCCCGTGGCTTCGATATGGCCGTAATCATAGATCGAAACGACATTGCTGTGCTGGATCTTGGCTGCGGCTTTGGCTTCCCGGAAGAAGCGTTCCACGGAACCGGCATTCGTGCCCTTCTTGAGATCCATGACTTTGATCGCGACTTCACGGTCGATCACCGTGTCATGGGCATAATAAATGGTCGCGAAACCGCCTTCACCAATGATGTCCAGGATCTCGTAACGATTGTCGATCAGCATGCCGACAGAGAGCGGGCTGGTCGTGATGCCGGGATCTGGCTTGCCGTCTACGATGGGGTTGATCTCCGTCGATATCGTCACGGACTCTGGAGCTTCGGCGGCTGTGCTTGATGCGATATGTCCCGATGGCGTCTTGCCGTGGGAGGCGCAAAATTCCGATTCCGGGGCAGCGCAGATCTCTGTCCTTGCGACTTCTGATGCATGGGGGATCTCGGTGGGCTGGGATATGCGTCCAGATCGTGACGTGTGAACGGTCTGTTGGGATACGTGCCGGGTCTGGCTCGGCGAACGCTTGCTGGATACGACCGTTGACTCTGTTTCGCGCGTCTGATCTCTTGTTGGGCTCGCTTGTTCGGGGGGGGCGGTCGTTTGCTTTCGGCTGTCCATGCTCTTTCCTGGATCTGGAACAATCACATTCATTCCAAGTTTTAACATATCGTATTTGTGACGATGTGTTCAACTGTTACCATTCAGACGGCGGCTAAATATGCGGTAACCGTGTGGTAACGAAAATACAATCGCATCCTCGCCAAATGTCAGGCATGGGCGTATGGTATCACGGGCTTGTGTGGCCTGTGGCTGTAAGAAACGGAGGCGCGTGATGACTGAGATATCTGACTGTTTGATGCGTGTGCATTCTGAGGATGCTGAAGATATTATGAGCGGAGCGGATGCGCTGCTCAGATCGGAAGAGGCGATTGAGCCGGCCGTGTGGCTCGATGTCTTGGATGCCCTTTGCCGGGCAGGACGCTGCACGTGGTATCGTTGCGGCTGCGGGGAGATCTCGCCGGCATCCGGGTGTGTCGATGCGTTCTGCGAGCGTTGCGGCGCGTTGCGCCGTCTGCCCCCAAGGCTGTCGAGATCGCCGTGGCCGCTGTATCTGGCGGTGCTTCGCCGTGTGTGTCCGGAAGACTGGTTCGAGCGTCTGGCTGCCTGGGGGGGGGAGCGTTATATCGGGCAGGTGGAACGCGAAAAAGGCGGCGCGTATCCGCGCGAAGCGGCGGATAGCGGCGCGGGGGGCGCATCGTACGGCCTTATGGCCGAAGATGCGCGGGGGGCCGTGCCCCCCGGCAGGAAAATGATGCGTTTCCACAATGACATGCTCGTCTTTGATGATGGCGAGATCCGTGGTCTCACGTGGATTTGCGCGGAAATGATGGATTCTCAGGCATTGGCGGCGATCTGCGGCAGTCGTGACTAGGGCGAACGGCTGTCGGTTGCCGTTTGATGATGCATTTTGTATC
>JAFZFY010000072.1 GCA_017555665.1 Pseudomonadota bacterium
GAGATATTTTGCAAATTCAACCGACTTACAGCCGAAGAGCGGATTTTGACCATTTTTATCCATGGTTTTGGGATCAACACCTTGTTTTATATAAAATTCTGCAGTATGCGGATGAATGGTATTCTCTGCAAACAGTACCGTTTTACCGTCATGATCAATTTGTTTCGGGTCTGCACCGTGTTCCATGAGCAATGATGCCACCTCTGTATTATCGCAATAAAACAAAGCATTCCGCCCATGGTTATCAATAGTTTTCGCGTCTGCGCCATTTTGGATAAGCAGTTTGACAAAATAAGGAATATCGCGACAACAGAACAATGCATTCTGGCCTTGTTTGTCGATTACGCTTGCATCCGCGCCATGACTAAGCAGTATTTCAACAGGCAAGCAACCAAAGAGCGCCGTTCTGCCGTTGCAATCGATAATTTTTGCGTCTGCACCATGTTCGAGTAAAACCCGCATAACGTCATTGCGATAAGTGAATTCGGGAAACAATGCATTCTGACCATTATTGTCGATGCAATTGGGGTCTGCGCCACTCTCGATGAGCAACTTTATAACTTTCACGTCATAACATTCATTAAATAGTACATTTCTACCATTACAATCAATTAGCGCTGGGTCTGCCCCATTCTTGATAAGCCATTTCGCAACAATGTACGAATGACAGCTAAATAGGGCATTCTGTCCGTTACGATCAATGCATGTCGGGTCCGCGCCATTTTGTATAAGCATCATTGTTGTACTGAGCGTATCTTGTATAAATAGGGCGTTCTGTCCTTTATGATCGATGGTATTTGCATTTGCACCGTGTTCAAGAAGCAACGCCAATGATCTGGCATCATTCGTATGAAATAAGGCATTTTCGCCAAATTTACTAATAATTTTGGGGTCTGCACCATATTTGAGCAATTGCGTGAAGCAATCGGAATCAAGATTCCAATGACCGAACAAGGTTTTGTAAGCAAATAAGGCATTTTCGCCAAAATCATTCGTGATATTCGGGTCAGCGCCATGCTCCAGAAGTATCTGGAGCGTCTCGGCATCATGACAGGAGAATAACGGCGTACATCCGAACGAATCTTTAATATTTGGGTCAGCGCCATACTCGAGCAGGACTGACGCTACATCCGCACTTTTATAGCATAAAGGCGTTCTTCCGAGTTCACCGATAAAATTCGGGTCAGCGCCATGCTCAAGGAGTATCCGAGCAACATCACTATTTTTACATTCAAACAGCGCATTACTATCTTTTGTAGTGAGTTTGGGATCAACGCCGTGCTCAATAAGCACATTCGCAACCCCAGAATCCACACAGTAAAACAGAGCATTCTCGCCATCACAAGTGGTGGCTTTGGGATCCGTTCCAGCTTGTATGAGTGAAAGCGCAGCCCCCGCATCCGAGCAACTAAACAGGGCATTCATTCCCCGTTCTGTTGTAGCTTTGGGATCAGCACCGTATGCAATGAGAAGATTTACGCCATCGGCGTTCGGGGCATAAAAAATCGCTGTTTTGCCGTGCTGATCACGAACATTGGGATCAATGCCTATATCGAGAATAGCCTTGACGAACTCGATGTCGCCAGATTTGACGGCCTCTGTGAGTTTGAATGATACATACAATAGATCGGAAGCGGAACTTTTTAATTCTTCAATCATTTTGAGTTGTTCGGGTGTCATATCGTTTCCTCGTGAGAAAAGAACCAAGTTGCATGATTGCGATGTCTTCTGATAAACTTAAGTATTAAGCTGCACTCAAAAGCGATAATATCTTTTTACCACATTAGTCGCTTTGCACAGTCCGTTGTAAGATGGTTCCAGCTCTCTTTACCTATCCGCGGATACGGCATACGTAAAACAGAAACCTAGCTTTGTATCTATATTCACGCTCGACACACCTATAAGTCAAGAAAAAAATGCCGTCTCGCCACGATTCATCTGGCATCTAAATAGGTAATCCAACGCCCATCACGCTCCCTCGCCTAATTGAGCCACCAGAGTGCATTCTGTAACTGGGTGGTTAAAGGATACTTATTTTCTCTATCCCAGAACGCCACAATACACTAATAAAACCAATAACCCTCTTGATTCTATCTAATATGGTCGCGTTTTGGTGGCTTTCCCATAATTATAATTATTACAGCGTCTCTGTGTTAGCTTATTTTACTAATCCGCTACCCCCTATCAAGCATACCCAATATCTTCACTTATCTTGCATCGCATCCCGAAGCTCACGTTTTACGCGTTCCAAATCACTGCATGTCAATATTGGTATCAGCGATTGAATTTCATCGATGGGCTTATCCCACCATTTGAATTTGAGCAATAGCGCTATCAATTCATCATCAAAGCGTTTGCGTATCACTCTGGCGGGATCCCCTACAACGATTGTATAGGGCGCAACATCACTGCCCACAACGCTGTTCGCACCGATGATTGCGCCGTCGCCGATGTGCACACCGGGTAAAATCGTAACATTCTGCCCTATCCAAACATCGTTGCCGACGACGGTATCCCCTTTGAGCGGCAAAGAGGCTAAAGGCGGCGGCTCCATTTTCCAGCCGTTCATGATATAAAATGGAAATGTAGAAACAGCATTCATCTGATGGTTCGCGCCATTCATGACAAATTCAACACCTGCGGCTATCTGGCAGAATTTTCCAATTATGAGCTTGTCCCCAATAAAATCATAGTGATGCGTGACATGCTTTTCGAAATCAACATCGGCGAAATAGGTGAAATCACCTACAATAATATTAGGATTATGAATTGTCGGTTTGATATGCGTTACAGCTTTGCTGTTATGGATTGGGAATATGTTGTTAGGATTAGGCTGTTGCTGTATATGCGCATGGCAATCAAGCCATGCATCATGCGTCAAGCAATTGACATGCCCTTTTCGCGTTTCATGCATAAGGGGAACATCGACGCTATCGGTCGTCCACATATAATGAAAACCGCTTTTTTCTTGCACGCGCTTTGAGCGCGTATTGCCGTCATAATAGCCGCACCAGACTTTTTTCATGCCCAAATCTACAAATGCATGATGCAATATTAATTCAACTGCTTCTGTCATGATTCCTCGCCCCCAATAAGGCTCGCCTAGCCAATAGCCGAGTTCACATTCATCCGGTTTATCTGTCAAATCGGTATGCTCACCTTGCTTTAGGCCAATGCAGCCAATCGGGAGGCCTGTTTCTTTGAGGACAATCGCATAGACTTCTGGAACCATGAACACTTCACGAATGACCTTGCGGCTTTCCTCTATGCTCGTGTGTGGAGGCCAGCCAGCAATCGGTCCCACGTTCGGAGAGCTTGCATACCGATAACACTCGGCATCATCCGTTTCCAGCCATGGGCGAAGTATCATCCGTTCTGATTCGAGCATATCCATGTACTCCCTACGAACAAGTTTTAGACAATTTCATTCCCTCTCATGCCATACCGCGTACAAATGGCATTGACCAGCTTATCGGAATATAACGTGTTAAGATACCTATGGCGAGCAAAATGAGGGGATAAGTCGCATACGGCTTGCAAGAGACATGTCGCGACAAGTCTCTACGCTTGGAACGCTGATAATAACCCAATTGCATGGGAATGAAATTGATTGATTTATATTGGCTATTATTATATAGATACACTTAGGATATTGGTCAATATTTTTAGTCGAGGTTTGACATGAAGTATTGGATTTGCGTGATTGCTTTGGGGATTGTGATAACGGGATGCGAGCGAACTCAGGCGTCGCCTGCGCGAGGGGATACGGCTAAGGAGGGTTCGTTTTTGGATCCGGCATCGCCCGATGATATTTCTAAAAATAATAAAAAGAGCGATTTAAATGTGATGCATGGTGAAAAAGATGTTTCTGATGATGCGCGTGGCATAGATGAGGCAACACAATTCTTTGAAACGCGCGTTGCATGGCCGGAATTTGATATCAGTCGTGCCGATAAGCCAGTCTATGCAATCGAAAGCGGATCGAATGGCGAGGGGGCTTGGTTTGAAGGAAAGGGTTATTTTCGCGGCACGACAGAACAATTTGTTCGCGATATGAACGAACCTTTGATCATGGGCCCTTCAAATGTCACACAGGCGCTTTCACGGCGGAATGCCTTGGATGATGAAACAAAGCATCACTATGATCTTCATGTTGAGATGGATTATGTATTTACAATTGAATTCGATCTCACTGTAGATATTGATGTGAGACCTGATGGCATTCATTATGAGAGCCATAAGACAAATGGCACATCAGTGATTAAGCGAATTGATGAGATTATTGAAATTCATAAAGTATCTGATGGCTGGTTTGGTATTGCATTCCAGAGCCGTTATGATGCTTTGATTGTGAAGGAAAAAGAGACTCGCGAACACTTTGAGGCGCTGTTTGCACGGTGGAGCGGTAAAAGTTTGCCTACATCAGATGATGGCTCTCTTGAGCGTCTATCGGCTGAATTGTAACGGAGAAAACGCTTACGCAAAAGCCGCCATTACGGTTGTTGTCAAGCGTACCTCTGTTGGCTATAATCCCGCGTGCCGTAGCCGCGCGGCTCTCTTTGAAGTGAGTGATGTATGACAACCGCCATTGAACCCAATCACAAAGCCAAAGACAGCGTCTTTACGGATCTGTTCACGATTCCAAGGTATCTGCTGGAGCTTTACCAGACGCTTCATCCTGAGGACAAGACGACAGCCGAGTCCGATCTCAAGGTCGTAACGGCCAAGTGTGTGCTGGCTGAACACATTTATAACGACCTCGGCTTTATGGTCGGCGGTGACCGGCTGATCATGCTCGTCGAAGCTCAGAGTTCGTGGTCACCTAATATTGTTATCCGCTTGTTCATCTATGTCGCTCAGGCTCTGAACAACTTTTTCACGGAGCGCAAGGTTCTGCTTTATAAAGACAGCAAGGTTCATTGTCCCAAGCCAGAGCTCTATGTCGTCTTTACGGGTGAGCGTGTGTCTCAGCCCAATGTGCTGTCGTTTAAAGATTTGTTCTTTGGGGAGCATGTCGATTGCGACATC
>JAFZFY010000073.1 GCA_017555665.1 Pseudomonadota bacterium
AGACAAGATGTAAACTCCCCTGATTTTAGGGGTATGTCAATGGATGGCAGAAACTATGAGAAACTTCAGTCGCATATTTGTTGTATTATTCTTCATTGCATTGAGTCTTCTTTCTGCGAGCTCGTTTGCGGATGGCGCTCGACCGCGTCTCGGGATCTCGGTATCGCCGCTTCATGCATCGCCGATACTGCTGCAGCATCTTCGTCTTTCGGAGGGCGAAGGTCTGATGGTGAGCAATATCGCCGTGGGTGGCGAGTTGGAGAATGCGGGTCTTTCGCAGGGCGATATATTGCTGGCGATCGACGGTCATTCGCTGTCGCGTCCGGAAGAGCTGGAATCGTATGTATCGACGCTTCCGAAAGGGCGTGAGGTATCGCTGGATGTCATTCAGAAAGGCGAGCATCGTCAGATCGTGATGAAGCTGGACAGCCTTCCTGACGAGATCGTGTGGAAGTACTTGCAGCCCAATATGCGCGGCAACGGGATATCGGGACCGCAGCTTCGCCAGCAATCGGGGCCTCAGATACAGCTTCGCGGGCAGATGCAGCAGCCTTCGGGTGGGGCGTATCCGTCACAGCGCATGATGTTCAAATCCCTGGTGCAGACGGATCAGGGCATGGTCTCATCGACGGTGACGATCAACGGATCGGTAGATGATCCGGATAGCGAGATCGAAGTCGCGGTCGGGAATGACGTGTACAAGACGCGTGTGGGCGATATCGACCAGCTGCCCGATGCGGCGCGGGATGCGGCGCGGCGTGCGCTTGATCAGTCGGGGAACTTTTCGTTTTCCTTCGGCTTTGGGGGCGACAGCCTTTTTGAAGAGATGATGCGCCGCCAGCAGGAGCAGATGCGCCTGATGGATGAATTTTTCAATCGCCAGTATCGCGTTCCGGATGCGGATCCGCAGCAGGGAAAGCCGAATCTTTTGACACCGATCGATGAATCGGGCAATCCATTACGGACGTGACGGGTGGGGCGCGCCGTATCGCGGCAACGATAGGCGCGCCCGGGTGCCGTATCCCTTCCGCAGGAAGGGATAGGCACCCGAACAGCCGCGTAGTGCTTGCACAAGCGGATGCACGCAAATAAAATTTTGAATAAAAAAGCCTATTCTTGCGTAAATCCGCCCCGTTCGCGAGTTGTGACTTTCGCGTTAGAGAGCAGAGGGGTATTTATGAAAAAAGGCATAGGAATCGGGCTTTTACTTTCGATATGGCTGGCCTGTGTACCTGCCTGGGCAGACGGACTCGATTCGGTGGGGTTGCTTCGCACAGATTATGTCGGCGTTGGCGGAATCGACATGCCCAAGTTTGTGCAGCGTCGGATTTATACATACCTGATGGATTTTTTCGTGACGGACATGAAGGTCAAGCAGGCGCTTTCGGAGATCCGATCAGCGGGCATCTGCCTTGAAGATATCCTGACAAGGATCGTCGTCGGCATACCGGCGGACGTGGAGCGTTCGGAGCATATCGTGCTTTGGGAGACTTCGGAGAACCTTTCGAAATACAAGCCGCTGATATCGGCGCATTCGCAGGCGATAGACACGCGCAGCTATCTGGATATCGAGTATTTTGCGACGAAGCGCGAGAACGAGTGCCTTGCCATACTTGAGAATGTTCTGGTCCTGGGCAGCGAGCTTCGCGTGAAAGAGGTCGTCGAGTCTTACAAGAATGGGTATCGCGGGGGGCCTGCAAATGAGGGGCTTCAGAGCGAGCTCAGGCGCGTGAACCGTGCGCAGGACGTGTGGTTCGTGTTCGGGCTTTCGGACAAGGAGCGCAAGATCGTGGGCAGGGCGGATCCGCTTCTGGACAAGACGGCTGAAGGCCTCGGCATGCTCAAGCTCGGCGATATCCAGCGCGGCAATATCGCGATGGATTTCTCTTCGGGGATCGACGTGAAGGGGCGCGTGGTTCTGAATACGCCGGAAGCCGCCAAGCAGACGGCATCGCTTCTGAATGCTTTTCTGGCGGAAGTCTCGCAGGATCAGGATGTGAAAGAACTCGGGGTTGACAGCTTCGTGCCGGGCATCAAGTTCGGATCTGAGAAGGCGGATATGACGTTGAATGTGATCTACAACCAGAAGAAATTTGAGGAGATGATCGCGCTCGTGACGCAGCTGGCGAAGAGCATTCAGCATAAGGGGCGCGTGGCGGTGCAGTGAGTGCGGCTGCGGAATACGGCGCGTGTGTTCTGAAAACGTTTTTAATCGTCTTGAACCTCAGGTAATATAGAAGCGCGGATTGACGCGCTTCTTTTTTTGGGCTGTGTAGGGGCAGCGTGTGGCGGGGATATCAGAGATGCGTTCTGAAGAACGCCTTTGCCGTGTGTGGGGCTCTGTCCTGTACAGGCGGCACTCGCGACACTTTGATCGTACAGAGCATTCCTGATGCTTTATGTTCAGCAGACGAGAGATATTTGATTATTTATTGCTGCTCTGCCTTTCGGCGGCCGCATTTTTGATCTGTTCATCCCAGGGGGCTGTGGGGCTGTGGGAACCCTGGGAGACATCGACGGTGCTGGCGGCGCAGCATATCGGCCAGACGAGTATTGTGGAAGCGCCATTCTGGGTGCCGCAGGTGGAGGGGAGTTTTGTCGCCCAGCCGTATTTGCAGCTCTGGATGCTCGCCGGGCTGCTCCATGCATTTCCGGATCTGGGGGCGTTTCTGCTGCGTCTGCCCGGCGCGTGTGCGGGCATTCTGCTCGTATTTCTGACGTTTTTTACCGTGCGTCAGGCATCGACGCGCCGTGCGGCGTGGGTGACCGCCTTGATCCTCCTGACGATCCCGATGTTCGTCCTTTCGGGGAAATTCATACACGGCGATATCTGGCTCGTGTTCGGCGTGTCGGTGCCGAATCTTCTGTTCCTTTCGGCGTGCTATGCCTCGACGCGTCGGATGCATCGGACATTTCTGGCGCTGACCGCGCTTTCCGTGGTTTTATCTTTTCTTTCGGGGGGGCTTTACGCGCTCGCGATTCTCGGACTGGAATGCCCGCTGCTGCTGTTCCTCGTATGGCGTCATCCTGAGAAGCGGGACATATTCCGGCCGCTGTCGACACGCTATTTCCTGGTGCCGCTTTACATCGCCTTTGTGCTCTGCGGGATCGTGTTCGGGATACACGTGACGGAGGCACGGTATGTCCTGGAGAACCGCGTGCCGATGACGCTTGTGGAGATCAACGATGCCCTGGTCGAGGATCGCGTGATCTCGATCGAGCGACGCGGCAAGCAGGTGATCGGGACGCTTCGCGTGGCATCCGGAGAACTGGGGAACAAGCGGAGCCGTAACTTTATCCTAGTGGAGTCTACGAGGAACCTGAATACGGATGCATCCGAGATCTTCCAGATCAACGAATCGGAGCGTCATGCATTTGAGAATTACCTGATGTGGCGTTTCCAGAAAAAGATGCCGTCCCGTGCCCTTGAGGACGTGCCGCCGATCGATGGCGCGTTTGAAACGGCCTTTCGGTTTTTCTGGTTCCACACGAACAGTCCGGAAACGCAGTCTTCGGAGGCGATGGCGCGTATCGTGTCTGACACGCCGGTCCGTATCCAGACGCGTTCCAAAGTGCCGGGGGCTTCGGCGTTCAGGTCTGCCATGGCATTTGCGGAAGCGGCGCTGGATGCCTCTTACACGCTTGCACCGGGGACGCTTGTTTATGTATCCGAGGCGGATCAGTCGGAGCCTTATGTGGAGATCCGCACTGGAGACGGGCTGACCGGGCTAGTGGAAGCGTCTCAGCTTTCTGCAATCACGCCGGATAATAAGTTCAAATGGGGGTCATGGTTCGACATGCTTTTGTTCGGCTTGTTCCCGTGGAGCTGTTTTTTCCCGATCATCCTGGTATGCGCCCTCGTTGCGTCGAAGCGTCTTTGTGTTGCGGGGAATGTGTTTGCAGGCGAGTACCGGTTTGCGTCAACGGAGACATCTGCGGATTTTCGTTCGCCGATGCAGAGCGTTTTGTTGAGCTGGGTCTTGGTATCCCTGGTTGCGCTTTTGGTCGGGATCGGGCAGAGCGGTCACGACTTTTATGCGGGTGTCATCCCGGCTGCCATATTGATGGGGGTGGCGTTATCGTCATCCAGGTTCTGGCATGACGTGCGGCAGACGCTTGAGGGACGCGCGTTGTTTGTGCTGACAGCCCTGATATGTCTTGGCGTTGCCGTGTATTATTTTCATGCGGAGCCGTTCCGGCTGGTGCGCTATCTGATGACGGATCCATTGATGCACTGGGACGGTTCGGGCAGTCGTGTGTTTGGCCAGTATGTGGTCCGTATCATATCGTTTGTCGCCATATTCGGGGTGCTCGTGATCCTGTCCTTTAGCCGTGCTGCGGAGGGGATTCAGAACAAGGTCAATGAGTTCCGCGAGACTTATCTGAAACCGTCCACGGAAACGCGTTCCACGTCGAGTGCTTCGCTGATGCGCGTGAGCCGTGAGGATGTCGGGCCCATGCCGTATGCCCCGGTGATCTCGCTGTTATTCGCGGGGCTCCTCTCGGCGCCGTTTATATATTATGCATATATACCGGCGATCGCGGACAACTTCACGGAGACATCGCTGATCGATGCCTATTTCCGCCTTGCGGATCAGTCTGAGCCCGTATATCTGCTCAAGGGCGAGAATGCCCAGCTTTGCCAGACCTATCGCGATTGCGAGCCGGGATATGTGTGCCAGAACCGTCACTGCAATATTTCGACATTTGCCTCGTATTCGCTCAGTGTGGCAAAGCCTGTGACGCGTTCAGACATGATACGCGCGCTGTCGCCGGCATCGGCATCCCAGCAGCCGGCTTTTTATATCATGCCGAAAGATATGCTGTTTGGGGTCAATCAGGCTTATCGCGGCATGTTTCCGGCGGGCGAGCGCAAGAATCTGACCGTCGTGGATGCCGCGTCCTCGCGGCTTTATCTGATCGGCAATCATAAGGATGTGCCGTCCGTCAATCCGCTGGACAAAGTGTTATGGAATGCGCTTCCGACCGAGAATGTATCCCGTCGGCAGATCACGCTGGATGATCGCGTGCAGATCGAGGGCTTCCGGATCGACCGTCTCGTGACGGGGGGCGGCAATTCGCTTGAGCTCACGGTATTTTATCGGCTATCACACGAGCTTGAAACGCCGTTTTCGTTTGCGTTTGCCCTGGATGTTGCCAACCGGAAACTGGCGTATCGGAAGCCGCTGCTTGACGATCCGGCGGCCCAGTCGAGACTGTTGGCAGGCGATATCATCGCGGACAGGATGCATTTTGATCTTCCGATGATGCCGGCACACGGTGCCATCGATATCCGGGTCGGGATCTCGGATCCGAGCATGACCCGGGAACTTTATCCATTGACGACGATTGATTTTTAGAGGGCCAGGTGTTCACGATCGCGCTTGTGATTGCTTATGATGGGAGCGGCTTTTCGGGCTGGCAGCGGCAGGCTGGGGAGCTTACGGTTCAGGGGTGTCTGGAGGATGCGTTGTGTCGGATCAACAACGCGCCGACAGAGCTTCGAGGGGCGAGCCGCACGGATGCCGGGGTTCATGCGGAATATCAGATCGCGGCATTCGATACCGAACGGCCTTACGATCCGGAGCGTTTCCGCATTGCGCTCAACGCGCTGACACCGCCAGAGATCATGATTCGCCATGCGTGTTACGCGCCTTCCGGGTTCAATCCGAGGTTCGAGAGCCGTGGCAAGCATTATCGCTACCTGCTTTTCGAGGGCAAATATCTTCCGCCGTCGCTTCTGCGTCACGCCGCCCATGTGCGGCCTTTAGATGTCGAGAACATGCGCCGGGCGGCGAGCTATCTGATCGGCGAGCATGATTTTTCGGCATTTCGGGCAAGCGATTGCCAGGCGAAATCGCCGGTCCGCACGATCACGCGGCTGGATATCGAGACGATATCGGGGCCGTACGTCTATCCATGTTTTGAGCGTGATGCGCTGATCCAGATCGACGTGGAGGGTACGGCATTCCTCAAGCAGATGGTCCGCATTATCGTCGGGACATTGATCGATTTCGGGCTTGGGCGCGCGCCGGAAGATATGGCGCATATCCTTGCATCGGGGAAGCGCGCGCTTGCCGGGCAGACGGCACCGGCAGACGGGTTGACGCTCGTCCGCTCGTTCAGCTCGCTGGACGATCTGATCTTTGGCGCGGACGGCGTGGTTCGGGATCGGGCGATCAATCGGGAAGGATGAACAGTTCCACGGGGACGGTGATCTCTTTCTGATCTCTTTTGATCTTGACGTTGACCTTGTCGCCGGGGTTGTGCGAATCAAGCTCGGTATAGAGGTCGTTGTAATTGGCGACGGGCTTGCCGTCGATGCTGAGGATCACGTCGCCGAGATAAACCCCGTCGCTGTTCTGTGAGAGCCCTTTGAGCCCTGCTTTTGCCGCCGGGCTGTTCTCTGCGACAGCCTTGATGATGACGCCTTTGATGCCGTAGGCTCGCGCGATATAGGCGGCATCGGAGGGCTGCAGGAGGGATATGCCGAGCCCGATCTGCTGTGCGCGGCCGGTCTTGATGATCTGCGGCACGACGCGTTTGATCGTCATGAAGGGGACGGCGAAACCGATGCCTGCATTGGCGCCGGAGGTCGTGAAGATCATGGTGTTCATGC
This sequence comes from Pseudomonadota bacterium, assembly GCA_017555665.1. Classification (GTDB taxonomy): domain Bacteria; phylum Myxococcota_A; class Bradymonadia; order UBA4248; family UBA4248; genus UBA4248. Next base: position 6,620 of record JAFZFY010000073.1, read on the forward strand.
CGAGAAGCTTTCCGCTCGAATCGAGCAGCGGGCCGCCTGAATTGCCGGGATTGATCGAGGCATCTGTCTGTATCATGTCCTTGATCGTCACGCCGCCGACGCCGAGCTGGTCGCGCCCGATCGCCGAGATGATGCCGGTCGTCAGGGTGTGGTCGAACCCGTAGGGATTGCCGATGACAAGCGCCTTCTGACCGACGGCGATCTCGTAGTTGTCTTCGGGCAGCGGTATGGGCGTGAGCTCCTTGGCGGGCGCGTCGATCTTGAGGACGGCGATGTCTTTTTTGGGCTCGACGCCGACGATGCGGGCCGGATAGCTCTTGTGGTTGAAGAGCGTGACGGTCAGCGAGGATGCATTCTTGATGACATGATAGTTTGTGACGATATGCCCGGATTTGTCCCAGATGAAGCCGGAGCCTGTCCCTGCAGGGATTTCTACGGCCTGCCAGTAGGTTCGCTGGATCTGCTTTTGTGTCACGTGGACGGTTCCAGGGGCGGCTGCGCCAAAGATGTCGATCGTGTTCTGCTCGTCTTCGAGCTTGAATCGACGCTCTTTTGCTTTGAGCGCGCCTTGCGCAGAGCCGGTGTCAGAAGGGCTGAGCGCCGGTAACGCGAAGCGTTCGAACTGCCGTGTGTCCCCGTTTGCCTGCGCCTGTTCTGCCGGCAATCGGTTGAGCGGGGCGTCGCATCCGGCGAACGAGAGACATGCGATGGCGGAAAGGATAAGATATTGGATCGATTTCATGGTCATTTTTCCTCATGGAATTCTTCTGGCTGTATGCGCCAGATCTCGGCCGTGTGTTCGCTCAGCGTCATGAGAAAGCGTCCGGATGGGGCGAATGCCAGGGTCACGACCTGGCCTTGTGTCGCGAAAAAGTCTGTCAGCTGGCCGTCTTCATCAACGAGAGCGGCGCCCGATTGAATCCCAAGCGCGAACATATTTTTTTGAGGATGCGCGGCGAGAGAATTTACGAAGAAGGCCTTTGGAAAGGCGCGTCGCAGGCTTTGGCTGGCCGTGTCATAGAGTTCGGTCTTGATCGCTGTCGTGAGGATGGCGGCGCTGTTGTCCGCGCTGATCTTGACCCGGCTCAGGTTGGAAGGCACGCTCAGCAGGGGGGATTCGGTATAAGGGTTGAGCCACGGCGATGCCGTGAGCAGCGCATTCGGCGTGATCGCCAGAATGGACTTGCCGGATGTTGTCAGGGCGACGGGAAGCGTCTCGGTGCTGTTTTCGTAGATGTAGTGGTCGCGCGTTTGATCGGTGACATCGGCCTCGTATCGGTGCTGCGTGCTGAGCGCGCGCAGTGTCGGGGCATCGGTGTCAAAGGCGAGATCGAATATGATCTCTTTGGGGCATGACATTTCGAGAAAAGTCTTTCCAGTCTCTGTGTCGAGCGACCAGATTTCCGATCTGTATTCATCGGGCGATGTCCGGACGAGTGAGGCGAACGCGAGATATCGTGCGTCTGCGCTGATCGCGGCGGCGCGTACATTGGACAGCACGACGGGATAAGCCGCTGCCAGAGCGGTTTTGCCGCTGTTCAGGTCAGCCGTGACCTGGTCGAGCAGCGCCTGCCCGTGCGCCTTGTACACGGGGCGTTCTTCCTGTGCGGTGTACTTGTCGAGGTAGTACTTGGCCTCTTTGTATCGATGTCCCGCATACATCCGGTAAGCCGTCTGGAAGTCAGTTTCGGCCTTGGGCTCGAAGAAGGCATCCTTGAGGTAGCTGAAATCGGAGTCTGTTTCGACACCCTTGAGGAAAGCGGCTTTGGCCTTGTCGCGCTCGCCGGATCGTTCGAGTGCGGTTGCCAGTCCGAAGATGGCATGCGGATTGTCGGGGGCATGTTCGAGCGATTTCTGGTATGCCCTGACGGCGTGCGGGCTGTCGCCCTCGATCATGTAGAGCTCCGCGACATTGCTCAGGATCATGCTGTCGTCCTGGTTCGGGCATGTCTCATATTTTTCGCGAGCGCCAGTCCAGTCGTTGAGCTTGGTCAGTGCGGTCGCTTCCATAAAGCAGATGGACTGGAGCGGCTTGGGGTCTGACAGTTCAGCTCGCATGGTCTCCCCCAGGCTCAGCACATCGTTGGGGCGGTCGTTTCTGCTGTATAGTTCCAGGCACATGAGCATCAGGTTGGCCCGAAATTGTTCAGGATCGGTGGGCTTGAGAAGCGCCATAGCATCTTCGCAGTAGGAGAGCGCCGTCGCCTTCTGCTTTGAATACGATTCAAGGATTGCCTGAACAGCGGCACCGATGGCGTCTTTGCGTTCGTCTTCCGTGAGCGCGTTTGCCGACTTGTTTTGGGGCTTTGCCGGGGCTGGGGTTTTGGCTGTGTTGACTTTTGTCCCCGATTTGATTTTGGGGGATTGCGCTGTCCCCACGCGGTTTCCGTCGGGTTTGGCGGCCGCAGTCAGCGGGGCTGCCAGAGTCGTGATCGTCATTAAAGTGATGAACAGTAATCCGTGTTTTGCGTGCATGATGACCTCCGCGTTCTATTAAAACGCAAAGTGGGACGCGATTCAATCCCAATACTGTGATAGGATGTGGGCGTACATTTCCGCACCAGTATCATTCGAAGGAGGCGTGTCGTGTTACATAAGGCTGTTGTCGTGTTGTCGCCGGGTTTTGAGGAAATCGAGGCTGTTACGGTCATCGATATTCTCCGCCGGGCGGGGATTGCCGTCGTGACGGTATCTTTTGGGGAGTCGCTTGAGGTCGTGGGTTCCCACTCGATCATCGTGAAGGCGGACAGTTTTCTTTCTGAAGTGGAGGGGGTGACGGCGCTGGTATTGCCCGGTGGCATGCGCGGTGTCGAGAATGTGCTTTCGAATGACGGGCTGATGCAGGTGGTGCGCGGTTTTTCTGGCGTATTGGCGGCCGTCTGTGCGGCGCCGCTTGTGCTGGATGTCACCGGGCAGCTCGCTGGTCACAGGTTTACGGCGCATCCCTGCGTGCATGGGCGGCTTCATGCCTCGGGGCTGGATCCGGTTCCGGCCGTGACGGACGGCGATATCGTGACGGGACGTTCGGCTGGGTGTGCGATGGATTGGTCGCTTGCGCTCGTGGAACGGCTCCTGGGCAGTCTGCCGGATGGCCTTCTGAACGGTCTTTGCCGTCCATGACGCTTGCTTTTGGGGCGCGGCCTATGCGCGTCGCGCATACGACCGCGCAACGGCCTATGCGCGACGCGCATACGGCCTTTTACGCATCGGGGGTTGCCCGATGAAAAAAATAATGCCGAGGATAAGATCTTGCATAAAGGGGTGTGACTTTGCGTGAAACCTAGATTTTACGCGGAAATTTACAGGAATATCAAAGATAACGGCCTTGCATAGGCCCTGAGAGGTACAGGCATGGAAAGCAATCGATCACAAATCATGGCATCTCTTCAGTCGCTTCACAGCATGATCTCCGACCGTCAGGCACCGTCGCTTCAGGATCCGTCGCAGTATGTTGCCGTCAGCCAGGCATTTGACCGTCTGATGATGGGGTATCAGAATGGCGCATTTGATGAATCGGCAGTGGAAGGCGGTATCGCCGAGATTCGTCAGACCATATCGTCATCGCCGCGTGTTTCGGGTCTGATGCCTGCGTCATCCGACAAACGCAACGCGGTGCTTTGCCGCAACTATCAGGCACTTGCCGACAGGATGCTCGAAGCGCCTCGCGGTGCCTGGGACAGCCGTCATGTCGATATCGTTCAAGGCGCGATCTCGATGCTCGCTCAGAATGGCGACAGCTCGGCGCGCGATATCGCAGGCAGCCTTCAGAAGCGCATGTCAGACAGCGTCTGGCTCGGCAATCTTGAGCTTGCAGATACGGTTTCGAAGGTCGAAGCGGAGTCGCGCGAGCTTCAGAAATCGTTGCTCTCGATCCTTTCGGAAAAGGCCGATGCCCTCAAACCCGAAGAAATCCGTGCAGAGGAATCGGAACGCGTCCTGGCTTCCGAAGAGAAAATGGTGCGTGATGCGGTCGATCGGGCGCAGGTTGCGGCGGTCAAAGCCCGTATGCAGAGCGAGTATTCGGAACTCAAGGCATCTCATGCATATATCGAGAATCTCACCCGCAAGAACATGGATGCGCGCCAGGCGAATTATCAGAATGCAGAGACATCGCGTGCGGCAGAGAGCCTTCGTCAGGCAAGCCAGCGTTTGCTCAGCCAGGATCAGGAACGCCTTTCCAGCATTTTCAAGGCTGCGGTCGCTTCATCAGCCTCTGCGCTGACCCCGGAAAAAGCGGCAGATCTTTCCAAGTCTGTGGATAGCGCGATCGCCTCTGAACACGGGGATGCGCGTGCGCAGGCCATTCGCAAGGCGCTTCAGGGCATGGATCAGACTGCACAGGTCAGACAGGCACTCCAGGAAGTCGAAAAAATCCAATACCGCATGGCCGTGCTCAACGGGATCGCTGGGGCAGATACGCCAAAGGCCGAGTCTGAAGATGTCAGGGAAGCCCAGCTCCTCGATGCTCGCATGATGTTTGATAAAAAACGCATGCAGTTTGAACAGAATCCGAGCTATGCCGGCGATACATCCGATCTGCTCAAGGCGCTCGACTTTGAAGTTCCTGCGGTGCAGTACAGCGCAAGCCCGTCGTATCGAAAAATTCAGAACGATATTCAGCGCGTGCGTCAGATCGCCCAGAGTTCCGCGTCTGGGGATGCCGGTCTGTATGCGCCGGTCGCCGGCAGCGAACATGCCCGAAATGCTTCCCAAGCCCTTCGCTTTGCCGATCAGACAACGCCCAATGTCACGCCGATTCCCACAATTCAGTCGGAACTCGCCAAACGCTCCAACCGCCTGATGCGCGATATCAAACAAGTCGCCTTTATGCCTTCGGTGCGCAGCGATATGGGGTTTGTGACACCGCGTGCCGAAATCAACAACGCCGAACAGCCGCTCTTCAAACGCGTGCGTTTCAGCCGGGAAAACAAAAAAGCGAACGAGATGCTGCCCGCACTCTACAACATCTCTGGCATCAAGCTCAGCAAAGATAAAGGCTCGACACCCCTTCGCAAATCAGTGGGTGATTTGAATCTCAATGCGGCAAATCTCGAGCTCGTCAAGATCATCGAGGATCAGTTCGGGGAACAGGGTGCTGCACGTCAGACAGACAAGACTTCTGGGGCTGCTTATGATGCCACGCAGCGTGTGGATGATGCCAAGAATCCGCATGCACGCGTCGTCAATATCATTTCTGACTGGGTCACGAGCCGCAAAGATACGCGTCGTATGGCTGCCGATACACAGTCGCAGATCAAAACAGGACGTCTGTCAGGCGATGGTATTGAGGCTTCGCTTCGCTCTGAAGCTGCCAATCTTCCGGCTTCTGTTCAAGAAAAATTGTCGCCGTTCCTCGGTTTTGATCTCTCCAATATCAAGATTTATTCTGGTCCGGTGGCTGCCATGGCGGCTGACGCGATGGGCGCACACGCCTTTACCCTCGGCAAGAGCGTGTTCCTCGGTCAGAACAAGCTTGACTTCACCTCTCCGGAAGGTCTTGGTCTTCTCGCACACGAATTGCTACATACGTCGCACTTCGGTTCCGGCGATTCTGTCGATTCGAAAGAACAGGCTGCTGAGGCGATGGAAGCCAGGGTCAAACAGGCATTCGGTTCCGGCGGTTCCATGAACCTCGCGCTCGAAAACAATGCCGACAAGAAATCCTCTGGCAAGGGCGATCTGCGTTCCAGCGCGCTCGGTTCGATCAAGCCCAATTCTGTCGGCGCACGTCCGAATTACGATGTCGAGGAAGTCTTCGATGCTGTCTGCCTGAAAGTCATCGACCTCATGGTCGAGTCCTTCAAACGCGAAAGCGAAAAAGAAGGCAGATAAGTCAAAGCCCCCAAAGGGGGCTTGGTTGCATGAAAAGCCCCGAAAGGGGCTTTTTTTGTGTGTGTTCAACGCCTGTGGAGATGGCTTCGTCAG
>JAFZFY010000074.1 GCA_017555665.1 Pseudomonadota bacterium
GTATGAGCGGCTTAAAGTGGCACTAGACCACGCATTCTATCTCGAAGCTGTGTTTATTGAATATGCCATCATTGAGGATCGCACAGCCTCTATATTGGCTTATGAAGGCAATAAGAGAAGCAAATATGCTGACATGAATTTAGGCCAAAAACTGAGAAAAATTAAGAACTGTGCCAATCAGAAGACCTCTGACCGCCCCTGGATCAGTACATACTTTTCGGATGAGCATTCCAACAAGCTCATGGATCGAATCAACGATTGGAAAGATGATTTCAGAAATCCCCTCACCCATAAGCTGATGAGGATTAAGACAACAACCGATTGTTTACGCGATTTCGCAAAGCGAGGAGAAGCGTTGTGCAAAGAATTGAGCAATCTCGCAAATAATTATAAAAGTCGAGTTAAAAACAACGCTCAAGACAATGCGCCTAAAGCGCCATAAAACCCCTGGTCACAAGCTGTAGCAAACGAAGCGGCGTATGCGCAGCATAGGCCGCGCCAAATCACGCGGCGTATTGCCAATAGCAATAGCCGCCGCGCGCAGGCCGTATGCGCAGCATAGGCCGCGCCACACGCGCGCCGTATTGCCGCAGGCAATAGGCGCGCCCCCGACAGACACCCCAAACGCTTGATAATTCAAGCACAATGGCGTAATCCATACGCGCCAGTTTTGGCGTTCACCACTCCTTTGGAGCATGTGTATGGGTATCCTTAAAAATTCTGTATTCCGCTGTTTGTCCACGCTCGCTGCCGTCTGCATGCTGGCCGCATGCGATGACACCTCCGAAAAAACAACGCCCCTTGAGCCCGAACAGCCCGGGCCAACAACGCCCACAGGTCCCACGGACCCGACAGGGCCAACAACGCCGACAGGGCCCACGGACCCAACAGGGCCAACAACGCCGACAGGCCCCACGGCCCCCACGCCGCTCACGCCAGAACAAGTCGATGTCGTTACCAATGACATCTGCGATGAAAACATGGTGGAGATCTGCAACGGACAGGTCGCGCACTTCTGCAACGAAGACGGCAGGATCACGAACCGCGACTGCTCGAAACTCTCGACGGCATCCAAACCGCTCAGTTGCCAAGTCTCTGTGAACAATTTCGCAGACTGCGTAGCGCCATGCGATGCCGCAACATTTAATGAGTACAAGACTTGCAGCGGCAAATATGTCGTGCTTCACGTCTGCGAATCGGTGAGAGGCGGCGGCGCCTATGAATTTGAATACACCAGTGACCCGTGCAGTGAATTATGCGTGAACGGGGCATGCGCGGCGCAAGGCGATGCGGTGCCGGGCAGTCCGTGCGGCCAGGATTTCAAACCGCACTGCTTCGGCGGTGCAAAACTCGAATGCATCGGCGGCACCATCGTGAGCACGGCTTGCACCGGCACGGCCAAGTGCGCGCAGCAATTCGGATCCTCCGAAGTCGTCTGCGCGGAGCCATGCAACTCGAACGACTATCAGAACGACACTTACGCATGCACCACGGTCAACGGAAAGCCGGCGCTCAACAACCGCGTCTGCCGGCGCGGTGAAACCGGGTACTTCTGGTTCGAGGAAAAAGACACCTGCGAGAGGACATGCAGCGATGGCGTATGTGACATCACCGTGCCGACCGAAGGCGCTGCATGCGACAGCGCCGAGCCAGATGTCTGCGCACATAATGCCCTGTTCTACTGCCACATGGAAAACAAGACCTGGACAGCGATCCAATGCGGAACAGGCGCCTATCAGGGCAATCCCGTATGCAGATATCAGAATGACGCGCTCGCTGACTGCGTTTTCCCCTGCGACGAGGAAGGCGATGTGTTCAACGCGAGCTGTTTCACCCGAAAGGATACCTCTTATCTCGAATCCACGACATGCCTGCGCGCACGTGACGGGGAGCTTTACTATTTTACTTACGAAGAGACCTGTCCAAACGGATGCACGTCCGGGAAATGCCTCTGATATCCAATTCCATTCTTACGTAAATGACCGATACACAGCAGCATGACATCGGGCCAGACCGCCCAAAGGATTCAGCCCAGCATCTATCCGAGGGATCTCCGCAAGTGATTCAGACACAGAATGATGACGTTTCACGACGCGCAAGCGAGATTCTTTCGGAAGATGCGCTCGAAGCGCAGATCGAAGCCCTGATATCGGGCAGACTGCTATCCGATATCGATGACGGCCAAAGCGACGATCACGGCGAGATCGCAGGCGACGAAAGCGAAGGTCACGGCGAGATCGCGGGCGCTCAAAGCAAGGATCACGGCGAGATCGCGGGCGGCGAAAGCGAAGGTCACGGCGAGATCGCGGGCGGCGAAAGCGAAGGTCACGGCGAGATCGCGGGCGGCGAAAGCGAAGGTCACGGCGAGATCGCGGGCGGCGAAAGCGAAGGTCACGGCGAACCGGCATCGCAAGCCGATGCCTGGGATGAGCCGGAAGACGGGCTATGGGAACCGGATGAAAAGCTTGCCCAGAGCGCTTTTTCGGGCAAAACACAGGCTGAACGCGATGCCGAAGACAAGAAGCTTCGCGCCGAAAGTTACAAGATCATGGCGCACATGGGGAATTTCACGCTTTATTTTCTCGTCGCGCTCGTCTTCACCTGGTTCATCGGCTCCGCGATGGACAATTTTTTCAACACGGCCCCCATATTCACGATATTCTGGATCATCTGCGGCATCGCCTCAACAGTGCTTGAGGTGCGCAAGACACTGATCGCCGCCAAGAAGCTCGGCGAATCCGACCAGAATCCCCCCACGCCATAGAGGCCTCCATGCATCCCCGAAAGTCCAAGATTCCGCAACCATTTTTCGCCATTTTGATCACCGCATCCGCGCTTCTTGTGGTCGTATCGGTGGCAAGCATTCTCATTGCCGGAAGTCGTTTCGGAATAGAAACCGCGATTACCGGTGCTTTTTCAGTCGCACTTTTGTATGTGTATGTGGTATGGTATACTCGCGTGATGATGCGTGCAGATGCACAGATAGCGCGCGCAACGGAAGAAGAGGCCCAGGAAATCGCCCAGCAGAGCGCCATAAGGCTCCAGATCGGTTCCCTTGTGCGATTCTTCATACTGAGCGTCTTTCTGATCGTCTCCATCGTCGTTTTTAATTTTGACGCGATCGCTGATATGATCGGCGTGACAGTCATGTTCCTGCCATTATCCATCGTTCCCTTGTTCGTTAAATCATCTTCATCCGATCAGCCGGAATCATCCAGCCCTGAGGATGAGGATTCATCAGAGGTTGAAAAACAATGCTAGAAATGGTGCTCGCTGAGGCCCATGAAATCAACAGTCTTGTGGACTTCATCCCCGGAATCCACGACTGGTGGCAGCAATTCGGTTACCTCGGCACCACATGGTTAAACCACACGCATATCGAGTTTACCCATGTCATGATGACCTGCATATCGATGCTCGTCGTCTTTGTCCTGATCGTCAAGAGCTGGAACAAGTTCAAGCCAGCGCCCGACGCGAAGCTTACGCCGCGGACACTTTTTGAAATCGTTATCGATCTGATTCACGGGCTCTTAAAAGGACAGCTGCATGACGACGAAAAAGCGCGCAAATATCTGCCTCTCGTCTTTGCACTTGCGATTTTTATTTTCTTTAACAACGTCCTCGCCCTTGTGCCGGGTCTTGCGCCAGGAACCGATAACCTGAACACCAATATCGGCATGGCCCTGATCGTATTCTTTGTGTCGAACATCGCCGCCATTCAAGCCAAAGGCATCAAAGGTTATCTCAAGGAAATGTGCGGCCCGCTTCCCGCGCTCGCCCCGCTCATGTTCCCGATCGAACTGATCGGCCAGCTCGTGCGCCCCGTGACGCTGACAATCCGACTCATGGGCAATATGTTTGGCGATCACGCCGTCGTCGCCGTGCTTGCAACCCTTGTCGCGGCCTGTATTCCCGCAGTCATGATGTGCCTCGGCGCCCTCGTCGTCGTCATTCAGACCGCAGTATTCTGTATTCTCACCGTCGTCTATATTTCCATGGCGGTTTCTGAACATTAGTCATTACCAACCGGTCGAAAGACCTTCTTTTCGGAGTTTTAAAACATGTCACTTTCCAAAAAAATCGCTCTCTTTGCCACGAACGCAATGATCTTCTTCCTCTGCCTCGCCCCTTGCGCATTCGCACAGGATGCCGCCGCAGCGGCCGCCACATCCGGCGACATCGATCCTATGCGTTATCTCGCAGCCGGCCTCTCCATCGGTATCGCGGCTCTCGGCTGCGGCATCGGTCAGGGTCATACCGGCCGTGGCGCGCTTGAAGGCATCGCGCGCAACCCCGCCGCCTACAGCAAGATCTTCACCCCGATGATCATCGCGTTCGCCCTTATCGAATCGCTCGCGATTTACGCCCTCCTCGTCTCCCTCCTCGCCCTCTTCAAATAATTCGGCGTATCTCAGATCATCAGCCTCCAGCCCACTGGAGGCTTTTTTTTTATAGGATGCGCTCGATTTTCCACCATTTGCGTACGTTTTGACCCATCAGTTTTGCATTTTGCCCAAAATTTTTCTAAAAGATTTCCCGCATTCTCACTCGCATTCTTAAAGGAGATTTCAATGCACCCAATCAAACAGTTCATCACCGCAGCGCCGAACAAACTCTGCCTTGCGCTGATCACGCTTCTCTTTGCCGTCGGCTTCGCGATTGCACCCACCCAGGAAGCCCAGGCCGGCAACTTCGAGATCGAGGGACAGCTCGGCTGGAACGGTAACCTCTGGCACCACGGCGGAAATCACGGCTTCCATGTCATCATCTCCCCGGGCTACCGCTTCGTCGACTGGTTCGGCCTCTTCCTCGATCAGGGACTCGGCGGCCATTTCCCGCATCATGCCCATTATTTCGTCGGCCAGACATTCATCAATGCGAAATTCTTCCTCCCCGTCGACCCCGTCGAGCTGTGGGGCAAAGTCGGCCTTGGTGCCGTCTATCACGCTTCCGGTAATGTCCACGCGGGCGCATTCGCGCTCAAGCTCGGTATCGGCGTCACCTACGACATCAAGCCGCCCATCGGCATTGGTGTCAACTTCGACTATCTGCCCATCTTCTGGGATGATTTTTACGGCCATGCCACCCATCACGGCCTCGACCTGATGGTGCATCTCCGCTACAAATTCTGATCGCGGCTATCGGCCTTACGGCCGATACGCCTTGCGCGCCGTGCTGTTTCACATGCACGGCGTTTTTTTCTGCGCCGCTATCGGCTAATGGCCGATACGCGCGCCGGCGGTCACTATGCCTGCGGCATACGTGCCCGCGCCTCAGTTCCAGACACGCTCGGCTTTCACATAATACTCAAGCAAACGAGGCCGCGTCAGCGAGTTCACGACAAGCCCGTCCACATCCTGAGAGCGCTCGTCTCCGGCAAACTTAAACAGGGCCGGCAAGTTCTCCTGCGTCAGATACCGTCCCGTGACTTTCAGCTGCAGATTCGCGATATCGACCGGATCGCGCGTCGCCATCTGAAACCCCCAATCCCCGAATGTCGGCACCTGCACATGGAACGGATAGACATGCGCAAATTCCGCTCCCACCGTCTTGTGAATGCACCAGAATGCATCCGGCGCATAATACGGGCTCGTGGACTGGATCACCAAAACGCCGTGCGCTGACAGATTGTTGCTGCAGAGCCTGTAAAACAAGTCCATATACAGCTTATTCAGATCCGCATTGTTCGGGTCCGGCAGATCCACAATCATCATGTCATACGGCCTGACCGAGGTATCCCCGGCTTTGAATTTCTCCACCCGCTCCTCAAGAAAACGAAACGCATCCGTATTGTGAACGGTCAACTTGTCGCTGCTCAACGCGCCCGCATTGAGCTCACGAATCTCGTGATGCGTCCGGCTCAGCTCTACGACCGCTTTGTCGAGATCGACCAGATCGACGTGGCGCACATCCTCATATTTCAGCACTTCGCGAAGGGCAAGCCCGTCGCCTCCCCCAAGAATCAGCACATTCTCGTGGCTATTTGCGGCAGCGCCAGCCACATGAACAAGGGCTTCATGATAGCGATATTCATCCCTTGATGAAAACTGGATATTCCCATTGATGAACATCCTAAGGTCATACCGATGCTTGGTCAGTACAATTTTCTGATACGGCGATTGCTCCATGTACACGATGCGGTCGCGATACAGCCCCTGCTCGACCTGGCGCGCCACTCTTTCAGAAAACAGCATCCCCCAAAACATGAGCGCACAACATATCAACGCAACCAAGAAAGAAACTCTCGGAAAACGGATATATTTTTTATAGGAAAATATGATGAACAGAGCCATCATCAAGTTAAGCGTACCGGCCAGAAAAGCCGTTGCGAAATACCCGATGTGCGGCAACAAAAGCAGCGGAAACGCAATCGACCCGATCAATCCGCCCACATAATCAAATGTAAAGACACTTGAGAGCGTCAGGCGAAGATTTGAATCGTATTTCTCAATGATTCTCAGAAGCAGAGGGATCTCAAGCCCGGCCAGCAGCCCAATAGCGATGATCTCCGAGAACATGACAAGCTTGTAGCTCGGAAGATATATATTGGAAAGAAACAGCACAAGCGCGCAAGTGCCGCCAATCACCCCGATCAATATCTCAACCGCAACCAGCCAGTTAAACAGCCGGTTTTTGATCTTTCGCGTCAGATACGAGCCCACCCCCATCGCACACATGTATAGCCCGATCGTTATCGAAAACTGCTCGATCCCGTCTCCGATCAGATAGGTGCTCACCGAGCTGATCAAAAGCTCATAGACCATCGAACAGCCGGAAATCACAAGCGTTGTAAACAGCAACCTTCGATAAGAAAACCCTTCGCCATCTGCTGGCAATTCTATTTTATCGCCCTTCTTGTTCGCCGATTGCCCTGTCTTGGCGCTGTCATCCCCCTTGTTTGCCGCTTGCCCAGCCTTGGCGCTGTCATCCCCCTTGTTTGCCGCTTGCCCAGCCTTGGCGCTGTCATCCCCCTTGCTTCCCTCGTTCATAGCTTTGGCATCGTTATCGTTCCCCTCACACGATACCGAATCAGCCTGATTTGCATGATCCTGCATCCCCTCATGCTGCGTCTCCTTCAAATTGTCCAACGCGTCCATCATTCCCTGCCAATTTATCTCGAATCCTACAAACAAAAAGTGCCGTTAAAAAACGGCACTTTATCACACGACCTAATGAAATCCCCACACGAACGGCTTATTTACCCGAACGGTGACTGCCACTTCCCGAACGGCGAGCAGCTGCTCTCTGCGATCTCACGCCGCTTGCATAAGTGTTGTAGTTGTTATAACCGCTTCCAGTGGGGATGAAGAACACATGCGTGCGATGATAGTTGCGATACCCGTCTGATGCATCCGTGAACTTCTGCGTATCATCCGAATAAGCTTTCTCATGATAATACATCTGATACCAGCTCTTGGTATCATCATCTGCCTGATAAAGATCGGTATCATTGACATAAACAAACTTGCGCGAACTTTTCTGAACGAGCGTATTGCCTTCCGTCCCTTTATAGACCATCACGTAATTCTTGGAATCGATCATGCTGACAGCATCATTGTTATCGATCGAACTCTGCATGACATCTGTCACATTGCCTTCCATGCAATCCAGGATTCCCCTCGTGGCTGCATCCACCGACTGAGCAGTGTTGTAGATATCCGCTTTTTCCCTTGTCGAGGCTGAAGTAAGCGATGTTTCAAGCTTAAAGCCATGTGCCTCATCAATACACTTATCAAAGGTCTTGCTGCTAGAACAGGAACACGATCCCTCATCAAACAAGGCAGCACCCACGCCGAGCACAATGCAAATGATAACGGTGATCACCGTGCCAATTTTCGAACCCACGCCACCACTCGACGCACTTGAAAAATTGCGCGCACCCTCAGGCGGAGCCATTGTCTCGATATCATTCTGATCGATTCTTACGCCAACCGAATACTCTGTCTCATCGCTCCATTTCTCGATCGCATATATTTTACCTTCCGGCGACTCATATTCCTCAAAACGAACGGTCTCGCCATCGTCACAATCACTCCCAAAGCTGCTGACGACTCGCGCAACCCCTGAATCACATGGAAAATTTGAATAATCTACGCCATCAAAGCCCGCACCCGTCATGCGATAAATCGCATATTCCTGATTGCCGTCATCAAGGCTCAGCCAAATCGTATTTCCGCTGTCATCCCGAAGCTCGTATTCCAGCCAAGCATCCGATACAGACCGAAAACTGATGCCGCATTGCACCGTATAAGTCGTACCATGAATAATGACCTTCTGACCTTCACTCAAATTTGAACTGATCATAATACCCTCCTAAGAGCCGATCGACACACTTCAACTTTACTACTAGAATTCAATTTATCCAAACAAAAAAAGACGCTGCATCCGCAACTTTTGTGACCACGCAGCCGCATCCATCATAGTCACCATACCCACGCACACCGAGCGCACTACAAAAAAAGCGCCATGTCAAACATGGCGCTTTCCATTGCCTAAATCATCAGATCAGCGACGGCCTCTCATACCGCCTCTTGAAATCCCTCTTGAAGACCGAGTGTTGCTGCTGGAGCTTCCGGAGCTGCTCGATCCGCTCTCCTCTTCATCATCCATATACTGCGTTTTGCCGCTTGCGCTGGTAACACGTCCGGAACTCGAAGGCCTGCTCGATGATGAGCTCGGACGGCTAGCGCTTGATCCCGTGCTCGATGAAGGACGGCTGCCCGTGGAACTCGGACGGCTTGCGCTCGAACCCGTGCTTGATGAAGGACGGCTTACCGTGGAACTCGGACGGCTTGCGCTCGATCCCGTGCTCGATGAAGGACGGCTTACCGTGGAACTCGGACGGCTTGCGCTCGATCCCGTGCTCGATGAAGGCCGAGTCACCGTCGAACCTGTTGAACCCGTGTTCGTAGGCCGTGTCACCGTCGAACCTGTTGAACCCGTGTTCGTAGGACGGCTCACCGACGAACCTGTTGAAC
>JAFZFY010000075.1 GCA_017555665.1 Pseudomonadota bacterium
CTCAGCTTGCGATGATGGTCCCACTCAATCTTGTTGCTCTTATTTTGAGAGCAGTAACGCATACATTTCAGCCATTGGCGATGAGGAACAGAGTCCTCGTGAATTGTTCTATGTATATGCGGTTGCTGTACAGGCATTTGCCAAACAAAATGACCAATCCGATGTTGAATATCTCGGTGCTGGCGAATATCTGTGTTCCATAATGCCTGAAATGAAAGGGATTAATTATGATTACCTGGCAAATGATGATGAAGACGCCAAGAATGTTTGCGCAGCATCCATTCCCAAGCATGGGGATATGGCAAGCAAAATCAAAGAAGCTTGGGATAATTGTTGTTATATCTTGGGCAGTCACGTTCTAATGCGTAAAGAGGATAATTGTAGGGAAATCGGGGCGAACGGTGATTCTGAAGCAAGTTCAAACTGCTGGAAAGAGTTTCAAGATGAAGAATTTAAATATTTATCTTGCTTTAGAACATACATTACCTTGGGGGCGTGTGAATATATGATCGATTAAAGGTGCTTTTTAAAGGGCTCTGTTTAACGGCAAGTGGATACGAAATAAAGACTGTGGGGCTATTTGCCATGTCCATGCCTGTTGAGCAGAGCTGATATGTTACTGCGGTACAATTGATATTGCACTCTTCGTGGGGATATGATAGCCTAAAAGACTATGAGGCAGTCTCATAGTGCCCGCAGGCGAGATACTTGGGGCTATTTGCTTAAGGAGAGTGCCATGACTGAATATCATCAGTTGCTTTTGCAACCGCAGTACAATTTCATAAATGAAAGGCCTGAACTTGGAAAGCACATCATCCTGCTCGGGCTTTCGGGAAGCATATCTTACGGGACGAACAATGCGGAAAGCGATCTCGACTTGCGCGGAATCGCGCTGAACCCGAAGTCTGACTTGATCGGCCTTTCGTGCTTTGAGCAATATGAAGATCGTGATACAGATTCGGTGATTTATGCGTTCAACAAGATTGTAAAGCTCTTGGCGGAAGGTAATCCGGCTGCGCTCGAACTGCTGGGGCTCAGGGCGGATCATTATCTGATATTGAACGATATCGGGCGGGCGCTGATTGAAAATGTGCAGATGTTTTTATCGCGTCGGGTCATTCAGACATTTGGCGGTTATGCGGATGCTCAGTTGCGGCGGCTTCAGAACGCGCTTGCACGCGATACCTATCCGCAGGCGGAAAAAGAGCTTCATATAGTGAATTCTGTTAAGCATGCCATCGCCCATTTTAATGAGCGATATCAGACGTTTGAGCAGGGTGCGCTTCATGTTTATATGGATGATGCGGTCGCGCAGGATCTTGAAAAAGAGATATTTATAGATGCCAGCCTGAAGCATTATCCGCTTCGTGATTATAAAAATATGCTCCGCGATATGGAGACAGTCATTCGCGGTTATGACAAACTCGGCAATCGCAATAAAAAGAAGGATGACAAGCACCTGAACAAGCATGCGATGCACCTGATTCGGCTTTTGCTGACGGGCATTGATTTGCTGAAACATCACCGTGTGATGACCTGGCGCGGTGAGGATTTGGATCTGCTCATGTCGATAAGAAACGGTGCATTTCGTTCGCCTGATGGCATGTTTAAGCCGGAGTTTTATGAAATGGTGGAGCATTATGAAAACGAATTCTATCTGGCGGCAGAGACTTGCGCGTTGCCCGATGCGCCGGATATGGCTGAAATCGAGCGTCTTGTGATGTCTGTGAATGAAAAGGTGGTGCGCAATGAAATATAAGGATTTTGATGGTGGCATTGGGGAACTTGTGCGGCTGAACTTGAGGCAGCTGGAAGCCGGGCACGGCATAAGGATTGTACATGCCGTGGAGTCTGGCAGCCGCGCGTGGGGATTTGCTTCGCCCGACAGCGATTATGATGTCAGGTTTATATATATCCGACCGATGTCGTATTATCTGAGTCTCGGTCCTAAAAATGATTATATCGACGGCGTTCTGGATGAAACGCTGGATATCAATGGGTGGGATATCACCAAGGTGCTGCAGCATGTCTATCGGTCGAATGCCTCCGTTTATGAATGGCTGAATTCGCCTGTGGTCTATGAAACATCGCCGCTTATGATGCAGGTCAATGATGTGTGCGGCGCTTTTTTTTCGAGCAAAGCGGCGCTATGCCATTATTGGGGCACGGCCAGAAATAATTATGAGACATATCTCAAAGAAGATATGGTCAAATATAAAAAGTATTTTTATGTGCTCAGACCGCTTCTGGCTTGCCAGTGGATTGAGCAGAAGCGCTGTCCGCCGCCTGTGCTGTTTCAGACATTGCTTGATGACGTGACCGATTTGGGATTAAAAGCACAGATTGAGGCACTTCGCGCTCAAAAAGTGCGCATGACCGAAGCGGAAAAGGGCCCGAGGCTATCCGATTTGAATGCATATATCGAGGACAGGCTTGGTTATTATAGGGAACTGAGTTCGAATATGCCGGATGACCGCAAATACCAATGGGATGCGCTGGATTCTCTGTTTTTGCGATTGGTATGAGCCATCCGCTAAACGCTACCATGAGTTTGGATTTGCCAGAACGCCTGATACCTGTGATTGCCTTGATGTCCGGGGTATGCCTGACCGATATGAGCTGTTTGAGATAATGCAGCCTTTCGATGAGTTTCATGCCTCACCTCTCGCATGACGGATAGACTATTTCCCAAAATTGTCAATTTCTCGAATTCGGGAAATAGCACGACCGTTTAGCCAGCCCGAACGAGCCGTATGCGCCTTGAGGCGCATAGGCGAGTCTTATGCAGTGACGTGTCGTGACACGTCGTGCGCGGCGTATGAAATAGCCGCGCCCAGGCGAGCCGTATGCGCAGCAGGCGCATAGGCGAGCCCCGTGTGGAAACGTGTCGTGACACGTCGTGCGCAGCATATGCGCAGCATAGCCGCGCGCCAGATGATAATTATTTGCGCCTTTCAGGGAAGATATCTGCGAGCGTGGCGCGGCTGTTCTGAGCCTCTGCCTTGTTGAGCGCGGCGGCATCGTCCAGTGCCTGCGGCTCGAACGGATCGGCGATCAGCGAGAGGCCGATGCGGCGCTTTTTCTCGTCGATGTTGATGACCGTGACTTTGACCGCCTGACCGACGCTGACCGCTGACTCGACGGACTCGACGCGGTTTGGCGATAACTGCGAGATATGGATAAGGCCCTCGACATCGCCGAGCTTTGCGAATGCGCCGAATTTCGCGATGCGTGTGATGGTGGCATCGAACTGGTGGCCGAGCGGGTTCTGCGCCACAAAGTTCTCGAACGGGTCGCCCGACAGCTGACGGATGCTGAGTTTCGCGCGTTCGCGGTCGGCATCGATCTCCATGACGGCGAATTCGAGCTCGTCACCGACGTGATACAGCGCATTGAGATCGGCTTTGGGATCGTCGAGCGGTATGTCTTTGCGATGGATCAGGCCGTGCTGTCCGTGCCCGATATCGACGAACAGGCCGAAATCTGCGATGCTGATGATCGCGCCCTTGAGGATCGTGCCCGGTGCGCATGTCTCTTTGATCACCTGCCATGGATTTTGTTCGACCTGTCTGAGGCTCAGGCGCAGGCGGCGGCGTTCTGGATCGATTTCGAGGATCTTGACGCGGATCGTGTCGTTGAGCTTGAGGATTTGCTGGGCACGGTGCACGGTGCGATCCCACGAGATCTCCGAGTCGTGCAGCAGGCCTTCGATCTTTCCGCTGACCTGGACGAATGCGCCGAATTTGGCGAAATGCGTGACGCGTCCTTCGACGATGTCTCCGGCATGCAGTTCGGCAGCCCGCGTGCCCCAGTCGTCTTCGATGAGCTGCTTGTGGCCCAGGCTGATACGCCCGTTTTCGAGCGACAGGACCGTGACCTTGAGCGCGTCTCCCGGCTTGACGACATCGGCGGGTTCCGCATTGTTCCAGCTGAGATTGGAACGGTGCACGAGCCCTTCAACGCCCGCCCCGATATCGACAAATGCGCCGAAATCAACGACCTGGCGCACAGTGCCGTCATACGTCTGGCCGACGGCGAGCGCCGCCATGATGGCCGCTTTTTCAGCCTTGATCGCTTCTTCTGCCGCCGAACGGTGGCTCACGATGATGCTGCAGTCGCTTTCGGAAAACTTGAGTATCCGCGCCTTGAAATGCCTGCCGATATAGCCGTGCAGATCCTGCATCGGGTTCGGTTCGATCTCTCTTCTCGGCATGAAACCGCAGAGGCTCATCACGTCGCAGATCAGGCCGTTCGATTCGCATGCGACGGCCGTCACATCGATCTCGCTGCCATCTTTGCTCAGTTTCTCGATACGCGTCCACAGATTGACGGCGTCCACCTTCGACACCACGCCGGCCCAGAGCCCTTTGCGCGCTTCGCCTTCCACATAGATCTCGTGGTGCATGCCGGGAGCGGCATCCGGCCACTCGTTACGCGCGACGACGATCTGCTGGTTGTCGCCAAAAATGGAGGTGACGCGCTTGTCTGTCACTTCGTGGCAGACGGCATCCACGAGTTCGCCGACATAATTCATTTCAGGAGTTTCGTTCATGTTTTGATCCTTTTGGCCTGCCGGTTCGGAACACGCGGGCACGGGCAGACGGCGCATCATCGCGTGTTTTTTAAGGGAGCTTGACGAGACGTTTTGGAAACGCCTTTCGTGTCGGTTTGCGCGGGCATCTTTTCGGATCGGGCAGGGGGAAGCCTCCCCCTGCGCGGCTATGTGCTCGCCATAGAGACGTGTCACGACACGTCTCTGCTGGCTGTGCGCATACGCCGCTACCCCCTCTGTATCGCCGCTGTATGCGGCGCGCTACGCGACGAGGTGCGCCAGTATTTCCGAGGATTCGGGGATCAGGCCGCCATCCGTGTATAGACCGCTGACGCGGTCTTCACCCGCGATCCGTTCGATGTCCAGTGTCATCATGCCACGGTTGCACTCAATGACAAGTATTCTGGCATTGGGCGTGATCAGACGGCGCAGTTCGCTTTTGGGCCATGGCCAGAGCGTCTGTGGGCGCATAAAGGAGATGCGCTTGCCGTGCGTGCGTGCCCGGCAGACGGCATCATGCGCGATGCGAGCGCATATTCCGTAGGCGACGACGATCAGGTCGGCATCGGGAGTCTCGTCGATTTCCGCGCGTGCAATGTCTGCCATGCGTTCATAGGATGTCCAGCGGATATCATTCTTTTCGTGGCATTTGGACGGGGTGAGCTCCAGGGACGAGGCGATCCGTCCCATAGTCGCAGGCTCGCCAGTAATGGCGTTTTCGAAACGCGCACCGATTGAGGCGATTTCGGATGCGTCTGGCAGGTCGTCGGGCAGATCGATGGATTCCATCATCTGCCCGACAAAGGCATCGGCGAGTACGATGACAGGGGTCGCGTATTCAAAGGCGATGCGGAACGCATCGCGCGTCATTTCAAACATTTCCTGCACACTGGCGGGGGCGAGTACAGGCGTGTGATAATGACCGTGCCCGCCGCCATAGACGGCCTGAAAGTAGTCGCCCTGTTCGGGACCGATGTTGCCAAGTCCCGGCCCTGAGCGCATCACGTCGACGATGACACCCGGCAGCCGGGCAGCTGCCATGTATGAAATGCCTTCCTGCATCAGGCTGAAACCTGGTCCGGAGGTCGCGGTCATGGCGGGCACGCCGGATGCGCCTGCGCCGTATAGCATATTGATCGCGGCGATTTCGCTTTCTGCCTGCAAGGCGTGTGCGCCTGCTTCCGGAAAGTATCGCATCGCATCATGGGCGATCTCGCTGGCGGGCGTGATCGGATATCCGAAAAAAGCACGGCATCCGGCGCTCAAGGCGCCGCAGATGACGGCATCGTTGCCTTTTAAAAATGCGCGTCTCATGATCTAGGTCTGACTCCGGGATCTGCCATGCGCGTTATGCGCATGGTTTGGGGAAATAATCCGATTTGAGACTTTTGCCAAATGGTTTGGGTGCGTGTTGCGTTTTTTTGAAAAAATAATTTGACAGAAGTTCGGGTTGCGCGTATAAGCCGCTCCTCGTTGACGGGCTCAGAACTGAGTCCTCGACAGATTTGAAAACCGAAGAAGAGAGAGAAACAAGCAGAAGTGCGAGCCTAAAAAAGAGGCTCTGTGTGACAGAGACCTCGAAGATGCGAAAGCATCAGTTATAAGAAAACTAAGGACGTTCGCGAGA
>JAFZFY010000076.1 GCA_017555665.1 Pseudomonadota bacterium
ATGGTGGTGATGTTGTTCCAAATCTTTATGTTCATAAAGTAATGGGACGTGCGTCAAAACTAATTCTTGATAAAGAGGATGATAAAATACACTACAAACGAGATTTTCCAGCTCAAGACATTGATTCTGGTGTTCGTCGTCTACGTAAGGTTATGTTTGGTTTCGGAAATGATGATATGTTTCATAAAATTGAAGCCTTGATTAAAAGAGACTTCGCCAATACCGACATCCAATCCTATCAAGACTTTAAGAAAGTTGCTCTTGCTGCTTTGGATGCACAGTATCAACAATTCAAACGAGACAATTCAGCACGAATAATGAAGCTGTTGAAAAAGTGTGTCTATGAATCTGCATATACCGATATAGATTCCGAGAGTAATCCAGTTGATTATATCATTGATGTGTGCAGACAGTATTTCGGCAATTTTGCCGAACTGTATGAACGTGGTGTACGAGAGTTTCCTAAAGATGTCCTTGAACAAATACACGACATCCTCGACATTTACATAAGGGCAGAAAACTACTCACAAACAGCACGTGAGTTAGTTAATGACTTTAACGGACTTTTGTCAAATGTTACAGAACTTGCCCTAATTCATTAGTTATTAGTCAAAGAGATCAGGCCGTAATGGAATAACCTCTTAATTTATCTGTTGAGGACTTTGCGTACACCTTGGGGTGAAACCCCAGGTGTTTGCGATATCGCCATCCCCGCACCCTGACGAGTCGCAACACGAACGCATCACTATTGCCTATTCCAACGCGTTCGTAAATGAATGCCCGAATATTCACTGTAAAAATTGGCACGCAAGCCAATTATTGCACGTAAATTTTGGCATTACCGCCATTTTTTGTTTGAATTTACGTGCACGACACGATACTCTGCCGCCTGGGGGATAACAGTGCATCCAGGAGTAAAACATGTATCGGCAGGCATTGGACGATCTCAAAAAATGGAAAACCTCCCGACACCGAAAGCCGCTCATCATCGAAGGCGCAAGACAGGTGGGCAAAACCTGGCTGATGAAGGAATTTGGAAATCAGGCCTATGATCAGGTGGTCTATGTCAATTTTGACGACAACAAGGCAATGCATGAACTGTTCAGACAGGATCTTGAGCCAAATCGTCTATTGCGCGGTCTTGAACTCTATACGGGACAAAGAATAACCCCACAGAATACCCTGTTGATTTTTGATGAGGTACAGGAAGTCCCCAGAGCATTAGCCTCTCTAAAATATTTCTACGAAAATGCGCCGCAGTATTCAATAATGTGTGCCGGCTCTCTTTTGGGCATTGCACTGCATCAGGGAACGTCATTTCCTGTCGGGAAAGTCGATTTCCTACGCTTATACCCAATGAATTTCGACGAATTCCTGCGTGCCAATGATAAAGCCCAGCTGGCAGATATGCTTAAAAATGGTGACACCTCTCTTATCAATGCATTGGGCCCCGTATGCAGAGAACTGCTAAAACAATATTTTGTTATTGGTGGCATGCCTGAAGCTGTCTCAGAATATATATCATCGCACGACTTCAAAGAAGTACAGATCATCCAGGATAATATTATACGCGCATACGAACATGATTTTTCCAAACATGCGCCAAATGATATCGTACCTAAAATTAATATGGTTTGGAACAGCATTCCAGCGCAATTGGCACGTGAAAACAATCGCTTTTTATATGGTGTCGTTCGCGAAGGAGGACGCGCCAGGGAATTTGAAACCGCCATTTTATGGCTTTTGGACTGTGGACTCATTCATAAACTCTATCGTTCAACCCATCCTGTACTTCCGCTTAAATCCACTATGGATTTAAAAACATTTAAAATCTATCTCAATGATATTGGCTTGTTATCACGTCTTTCTGGTCTTCATCCGGAAATCTTGTTACATGGCAATGATCTGTTTACAGAATACAAAGGCGCTTTAACGGAACAATTCGTTTTACAGGAACTCATTTGCCATCAGGATATACAAATCGGTTATTATACCAATGAACGAAGTACCGCTGAAATCGATTTCCTCTTAGATACAGGCTCGCATCTGATACCGCTCGAAGTCAAGGCATCTACAAATCTAAAAGCTAAAAGCCTTAAAACCTATATCGAAAAATTTCATCCTGATATTACCATAAGAGCATCTATGGCAGATTATCGTCGCGAAGAAACAATATTGAATCTGCCATTATATGCCATTGGATATTTTGATGTATTTTTATAGGTGGCCTATGCACTGCGCTCAATACATCTCGCAAATTTCAGCGATTGTTCTTACCCCTCGGCGTTTTTCCATAATACAAGCGATATGCCTTATAAAAATTGCTTGTACTAGAATAGCCCAACATTTCGGCGATCTCCTCATTTGTAAGCTCTGTATTGGATAGAAGCAGATTCGCTTTTTCCATTCGAGCCGAAAGCAGAATTTCTGAAAAAGTTTTACCTGTTTCTTTACGCAATAGTGCAGATATATAATTCGGATGATAACCGAAATATCTGGCAATGCCATGAAGTGAGCATAATTGGCTTTCATTATGAATATATATCACAATCTGTTCTGCAAGTGATTTGTTTACATGAGAGATATCAAGCTCTCGCAGTTTTTTCGCAAGAAACATACATAATACCAGAACAAGCGGCTTCAATACTTTCTGAGTATATTCGTTTTTATAAGCATATTCTATTATCATCGTCTCAAGCAATGACCATATACATGAATCTCTGCCTATCGGAAAATGTAGTGCTGCATCCGAAAACGGACGTCGTTCAGGGTCGAGAAAAAATCGAAACATTGCTCCGCCCTGCGAAAGTGTCGAAATATACTCTTTAAAGAATACATTACGACGAATAAGCACACCCACGATGATCATATCTTCATTACGTTTGCCTTTGAGCGCATAACCGGAATAGGGCTGCCCAATGTAACAGTCTCCTTCGTTTACGGTGATATGGCTGTCCGAGCCATTGCTCAACGCATCGTAGCTGTTTTGCCATGCGAAATTGAAGAAATAAAAGTCCTGCCTGTGAAACGGCTCATCAATTAACTTGCCTTTAAACACACAGACCATGACATCCTCATCTGGCTCCCCCAACCATCTCGATATGAGTTCATGCGAGTGCCTGTCCTTCTCGAAATTCCAGTGAAGTCCTGCAAATCCAGTTGAGAGTCTGTCTATGGCCTCCAACAACCGCCTTTCTGTGCCATGCATTCTGTGCCTCCTGCGCCAACCTTAAAATTTGACACACTATTTCTTAACATCTGGCGTTAAACGACACAAGTTCTCATGCTAATAGATACGTGTTGCTGGCGGGATGTGATTTCTGTCGGCGTTCCACCCAAATGCCCAATCATAGGTACTATAACAAGGAGAACCCAATGAACGTCCCTATTCATCAAATCACTCTCTCAAATGGCTATGCTATCCCCTCACTTGGCTTCGGTACATGGCAAACCCCCGACGGACAAACTGCGGTCAATGCTGTAAAAACAGCCATAGACGCCGGATACCGCCATATCGATACGGCTTCAATATATGGCAATGAAATAGGTGTTGGTCAGGGAATCAGAGAAAGTGGAATTCCTCGCCGCGATTTGTTTGTCACAAGCAAAGTCTGGAATGATGATCGCGGATATGACAAAACGTTCACTGCGTTTGAGCAAACGCTTTCCGATCTGGGGCTGGATTATCTTGATCTCTATTTGATTCATTGGCCGGCATCCAAAAGTCGCTATCATAATTGGGAAGAAATCAACCTCGAAACCTGGAGAGCGATGACAGAACTCTATAAAGCAGGTAAAATCAAGGCTATCGGTGTATCGAATTTTTTGCCTCATCATCTCAACGCACTGATGCATACAGAAATCCCGCCGATGGTAAATCAAATTGAGTTCCATCCCGGGCAGATGCAGCAGGAAACTTTAGATTACTGCAACGCGCATCATATTATCGTCGAAGCCTGGAGCCCCCTTGGAACAGGCAGATTGCTTAACAACCCAACACTCGTAGAAATTGCTAAAAAATATAGCAAATCTGTAGCTCAAATCTGCATTCGCTGCTGTCTTCAGCATCATACCATACCGCTTCCAAAGTCTGTCACCCCTGCCAGGATATTAGAAAATGCAGAGGTCTTTGATTTTGAAATCAGCAAAGAAGATATGGCGATGATTGATGCAATGCCCTATTGCGGCGGTTCCGGGCTTCATCCCGATGAAGTGGAGTTTTAATCTATATGCAAAAGGACAATATGACTGAACTCGAAAAATGTAACGCCGGAATGGAATACTCCTTTGCCGATCCCGAAATGGTGGCGCGCAAAGGCGAAGCCATCCGCCAATGTGAAATATACAATAACATTGACGGCCAGGATTATGGCAAGCAGTACCAACATCTAAAGCAAATGCTCGGATCCGTCGGAGAACGCGTCTGGATTGCCAAAACTTTTAACTGTGACTGTGGTAAGAATATATACATTGGTCATGATTTTACGGGCAATTTCAATCTCACAATTCTCGATATTCGCGAAGTATATATTGGGAACCATGTAATGATCGGCCCCAACACATTGATTACAACCGTCGGTCACCCACTTTCTGCCAAAGGGAGACGCGGCTATCTTGCATCAGCAAAACCCGTTACCATCGGAAACGATGTATGGATTGGCGGAAATGTCACCATCCTTCCAGGCGTGACGATTGGAAATAACGTGGTCATCGGCGCAGGAGCCGTGGTCACGCATGACATACCAGATAATTCAGTAGCTATGGGCGTCCCCGCTTGTGTCGTAAAGCACATCGAATACGATGTCGACGCTGCGATATGAAACGGTGGGGATATTTCTGATTTAAACAACATATAAAGGAGTTCATCATGATCGATTTTGATTCTAAACACTACGACGTTTTTGAAATGTTTGCGAAACAGTGGGCACTTGTTGCTGCTGGTAACCTCGACAAACACAATGCATGCACCGTCGCATGGGGCAGTCTGGGCACGATTTGGACCCGCCCGGGAAAAAGCGGTCATATCGTAACTGTCTATCTTCATCCCGCCCGCTATTCCACGGATGTTTTAAAGGATAATGATCTTTTTACGGTTAGCTTCTATCCACCTGAATACAAAAAGTCTTTGGGTTATATGGGATCACACTCAGGCCGTAACGAAAACAAGGATATTAATGCTGGCCTTACGCCAGTTGCATTTGGTGACAGCGTGACTTATCAGGAAGCGAATCTGTCATTTTTATGTAGAAAAATATATCAACATCAGTTTGCCAAAGAAGATCTGCACGATGATATAAAGAATTATTACAAAACGAATTCCAAGGCATTTCCTGTGGATGTAAATGGGGATTGGCAGCCGCACTGGATGTTTGTTGGTGAAGTATTGGATGTGTCGGACAAAAGATGATGTGAGGCGCGTATGCCCGAAGAGCATAGCGCCGAAAGCCGTGCGTATCGGCAACGCCGATAGCACGGCCACCAAAACAATATCTATTTATTTAACATAATCCTGATAATTTCTTCATCCGTACCACGCATGCCGTCATGCCCAAGTCGGCCGATATTATGAATAGTATTTTCAACGCCTTTTTCGACGATACCTTCACCGCCGTGGAATTCCTGGCCATTTTGATACATCGACCATCCGAGCAGACCGGCATCGACAGCGGCGGCAATTTTGGCAGCGCAGCTTGATTTGGCCCCATCGCAAATGATGCCGGAAGCAATCGCCAGCGCATTGACAAGCGTATGCGATACCGCATCCAGACCACCGCCGTGCAGATAGGCGATACCTGCGCCAACCGCACAGCCAGCCGTGACAGCTCCACAATAGGCCGAAAGACAGCCGATACCAGATTTTAAATGAATAGCACAAAGATTAGAAACAATGAGTGCGCGATATAGTTTTTCACGTGAAACGCCGAGTTCACGAGCATATTCAATGACAGGAACGCTCACGGTGATTCCCTGATTTCCACTGCCAGAATTGATGACGACAGGCATCTCGCAACCGTTCATTCGGGCATCACTGGCGGCTGCAGCCTTGGCACGCGCACGAATCATAATCGAATTACCATAAGTCGCAAGCAGCACTTTTCCAATATTCGCGCCGTAATTCCCGCGCAATCCTTCTTCGGCAATTGCCATATTGCAGGCGATTTGTCGGTCAAGTATTCCGCGAATTTCCTCAATATCCACAGTATCTGCAAATGATACATTGCCGGCAACCGTCAGCTGCTCCAACAGCGCTTTATCGGACGGTTCGCGCGCCTGACAATAGTTTGCTTTCTGCGGTTTCTGCTCGCTTACAATGCTATTATTTTTCTTTATAAGAACTACATTTGTATGAAAACCGCGAATAATGACTTCCGCAGTATCCGCATGAGAAGCCACTATAATATCAATTTCAAACAGTTCATTTGAGGTGGACTGCGATACAGAAATAGGCACATGCTCCATAAAAACGCGGATATCAGCCTGTCCTTCGGAAGAAATATGGCTCAGCACCTCAAGTTCCAGCGCGGGGTCACCCATCACAATCCCTGCCGCCACAGCCGCTTCAACGCCATGAAGTCCGCCGGTATTGGGAACGATCACGCTTTTTACATTTTTAATGATATTTCTGCTCACCAGAACCGTCACTCGCTCTGGCATCGCCCCGAGCGTATTTCTCGCTAAAGCCGCCGCATAGGCAATTGCAATAGGCTCAGTACAACCCATTGCAGCAGTCAGCTCGTCTTTTAGAATTTGAATATACGGATGCATCAATACATTCTCCTGCACTCAAGCGTCCAAATTAGACGCTATTGTTACAGTAAATATCTTGCTTTTGCAAAAAATGCGAGACAAAATTGGTCATGATGAACAATCACAAAAAATAAAACACTGACCTACTCGCTAGGGCGCTGTGTCGCGACACGGTTCCATGAAGCGCGGGCTATCGGCTTTGCCGATACGCCCTGCGCATCGGCCTATTTCGCGCTTTGCGCGAAATACGCCCTTTTAGCGCCTCGCTATTGCGCAAGCGCAATACGCGAGGCGTGCATATTATTTACCAAAATGTTTATCCACCAGTTCTTGTAACTTACCCTCTTTGGCAGCTTTTGCCGCATCCGCCTCTACGAAATGCCTCGTTTCCTTTTTAAGCGTTTCGTCAAATCCCAATATATAATTCGTCGCGATTAAGTAAATAATTCGCGTTGGAGCCATGCCATACACTTGATGTTGTATAATATGATGGATTCGATCATTATCATTGGGATACTCTTTTTTTAAGCCTTCGCTATGGTACAGACGCTTGACAATTTCGGTGATGTACAAGCCAGATTTCATGTAGAGATCGGCAAACGTGTGTTTGGGATCATCGAAACAACCTGGATCTTCATTTTCCAGTTCGTCGATCATCTTCTTTACGACCCATTTTGGGGTAAATATCTGGTTTGTCTTTTGTGGAGGAATATAATCGAATATATCCTCATCTAATGATTCGTCGAAGTAATTGGCCAATGCGCGCCGCTTGTTCATAAATTCTTTTACGGAATCATTGAAGACGATTTCGTCAAACAAATGGCCTTTGAAATGCTCTGTTTTGCCAGTCGTTTCGTCGGTGTAATCGCCGCCGTCGCGCAAAAATCTGAAATCTTCTAACGTTATTCCAGTAACTTCCTCAAAGACTGCTGACTCTATATTTTCATCGAAATTATCGAGCCGCAAATCATCATCGCCATAAGCCATGAGAAAACTTGGAATTGACCGAGAGAAACCGCGCAAATGTGCGCGAACATCTTCTTCAATCGATTTCTTCTCTGCTTCGGCTTTAAGGCGTTCCTGTGTTTCGATAAGCGATTGCGGGACTGTCTGCGTGATCTCATCAATATCTTTTTGTATGCCTTCAGCAAATTCCTGCATTGCCTGGCTCACACTCGATTGATGTTCAGCAATTCCTTCGTTGAGTATCGATTCATTCCCACTCGCTTCTGCCTCATCACGCTTTCGCGTAAGTTCAACCTCCGCAACCCGCAATTTCTGCTCAAGCTCTTCTTTCCTTCTATCGATTTTGTTATCAATCGCTACATCGACCTGGGCTTCAAGTTTCTTCTTCTGCGCGGCTTTTGCACCATAAT
>JAFZFY010000077.1 GCA_017555665.1 Pseudomonadota bacterium
GATTCGAACCACCGAACTCATGGAGAACAGATTTACAGTCTGCCGCGTTTAACCACTTCGCTACCTCTCCAGATTTGCCAGAAAAGACATGGAGAGGGGTGGATTCGAACCACCGAAACCGTTGGTAACAGATTTACAGTCTGCCGCGTTTAACCACTTCGCTACCTCTCCACATACCATGCTGATGGAGGGAATCGAACCCCCAACCCCCTGATTACAAATCAGGTGCTCTGCCAATTGAGCCACATCAGCGCTTCTATGCATCTGGCAAATATTCTGTCAAAGATCCGCACCACTTTTACGCGGCGCGCAACAGGGACGCCTTATAAGGGCATTATTCTTTTCCGTCAAGACTTTTTTTTCATTTTTCTGCACACCCCTTCCCCTTGTCATTATATCTACATACGATTATCCTCCCCCCCGATGACGGTTGCTTTTGCTCGCTTCATCTCCCCTGTTCATGCGCTTTTACGCGCTCGCCAGTGCCCGGTCGCGCCCGCATTTATGCCGCCTACCAGGGGGAAGCCTCCCCCTGCGCGGCTATGTGCTCGATCGTCACGAACGCGTCTCGACGCGTCCCTGACGATCTCCGCGCATACGCCGCTACCCCCTCTGCCTCATGTCTCGCCGCCCCCGATGTTTTCACCCTGGCATCCGGCATCGCGCACTTGCGGCACACGCGCGCCCCCTTTGCCCTTCCTCCTTCACCTTTAACCCTTTATCTGCCCTGAACATGATGCCCATATCCCGCATTTTCAATCAGATCACTCGACTTGCTGCCCCCTTGTCACTCTGCATCGCCCTCGCCGGAAACGCCTTCGCCCAAGCGCCCGAATCCCCCGATCCGCGCCCCCAGGCCGATGCACACCCCGACGCAGATCCCGCCCCCGCGCAAGCCGTCTCCCCGCAGCGAGAAGCTGCCCAAACAGCACTCGAAGCCGCCCTCAAAGCGACACCGCCTGAACGCTCCAAAGCCGCAAAAACACTGGCTGAAATGCCCGAAATCGCCGCGACACTCGACCAATGGATCGCTCAGACCCCCATCGATGACCCGCAAAACCTCATCCTAAAAGAGCTCCTCCTCGCCATGCCCCTCAAACTCGCCGGGCCGCGCCTTACCGAACTCGCTAAAAAATCATCCGATCCAAATGTACAGCGAAGCTGGGAAAACTGGCTGCAGAAATATCCCGATGCCTACGCATCCGTGCTTGTTTCATGGCTCAGGCTCAGCAATACCAATCCCCCGCAGTTCACAAGCATCCTCAACAAATACGCCGCTTTACGCCCTGACGATGCCCTGCATATCTGGGCGCAGCTCATCGCCTCATACCCCATACGCGAGCTCGAACACGTCGCCGCTTTCGGCCTGCGAAGCCCAAGCTGCACCGCCGCACTCGCACAAAATCTTGCCACGCTCAGCGAGGATACGCCGATTCTCAGGACTTTGCGCGCAATCGCCAAATGTGAATCGCCCACACGCCCCGATGACACCGCTGATCTCACGGCAAAAGTACGCACAAAACTCGATGCCGATGCCGTATCAAGCCGCATCGCGGCCATCACAGCCGCCGGGCACCTGCAGCTCGCGGATAAAGACATTACGGATAAAATCGCGTCCATCTATGCCGACGCGAAGAATACCACCGAGCGCTCGGCTGCACTGCGCGCGCTCGAAGCCGCATCGCCCTCCGAGGCACGCCTGGCGGACGCGCTACAGAACGGTGACGAAACCCTGCGTTTCACGGCTTCCGAGCTCCTGCTTGACCGCGCCGATGCCGCTTTCCCGACAGAATCCGTCGAATCCGCCTTTGCCCGCGAACTCTGGCCCGACACGCAGCTCAACCTCTACCGTGTCCTCGCGCGCAGAATGCCCGATGGCGCTGAAAAAACTGACTTCCAGAGAACCATCCTCCTCGATGCCTCGCGTGCCGAACCGTTGCGCCTAGCCGCGCTCAATGACCTCTCCAACGCCCCAGACGCCGTATCACTCGATGACATGGCCGCTCTCCAGCGACAGGAAGCGCCGCTAGACCTCATCGCTTCCACTGCCGAACGCATCTACAAATCGACCCCGGAGGCTCGCCCCACACTCCGCACATGGCTCAATGCACAGCAGCCCTTTGAACGCCGCATACTCGCCACTTTCGCGCGTTTCATGCAGATCGATCAGGTCGAACGCGATACCGGCGCTATCGAATCCATGCGAAAAGTCTGCTCCGAATCGCACGAAAACATCCTGCAGACATGCATCAATTACTTCGAATCTAACGCCCAGAATGACAGCGACCGCGAACTCCTCAAAGACCTGCAACGCAAAAAGGCACAGATCGATGCCATGATGAACATCGAGTTCTAGCCCTCAAAACATCACGCGCCCCAGGCGATATGCCCATCTCCAGGCTCACAGCCAGGCCGTATCGCTCCGCGATAGGCCGGCGCGGCGCGTATCGTGAACACGATAGCGACGCAGATACAGAGCCAAGGCCGTATCGCTCCGCGATAGGCCGGCGCGGCGCGTATCGTGAACACGATAGCGACGCTCAAAAAGAAAAATAACGCGCCTTATGTACAAACAAGCCCGCCTGGTATAAACCGCGCACAGGCGCACATTCGCCCACACACATAAACACCCGGAGCTTTTATGATATGCAATAACGTTCTCGAAGCCATCGGCTCGACACCGATGATACGTCTCAATCGCCTCAAACGCCCCAATTCCGCCGAAGTGCTCGTCAAATATGAAGGCCTTAACGTGGGCGGCTCGGTCAAGACACGCACGGCACTCGCGATGCTCAATGCCGCTGAAAATGCGGGTAAAATCAATCAGGACACGATCATTGTCGAGCCGACATCCGGCAACCAGGGCATCGGACTCGCGCTTATCGGCGCGGTACGCGGCTACAAAACCGTCATCATCATGCCCGATTCCGTCAGCGAGGAACGGCGCAAACTCGTGCGGCATTACGGCGCGGAAGTCGTTCTGATTCACGACGCGGGCAATATCGGCGACGCGATCGCGGAATGCGCAGCCACGGCGCGTCGAATGGCCGCCGAAAACCCGAATGTCTATATTCCCGAACAGTTCTCGAACCCCAACAACCCCTTGGTACACAAGCATTACACGGCCCTTGAGATCCTCGAACAGGTCGCAGGCCCGATCCACGGTTTCTGCTCGGGCGTGGGCACCGGCGGGACGATATCGGGCATTGGCGAGATCTTGAAATCGATCTACCCATTCGTGAAAATCTGGGCTGTCGAGCCTGAAAATGCAGCGATTCTAGCCGGCGGCACCATCGGCACACACCTCCAAATGGGCATCGGTGACGGCCTGATCCCGGCAAACCTCAACCAGAACATCTTTGACGATGTGTATGTCGTCACGGATGACGAAGCCATCCGTACCGCCCGCGATCTCGCGCGTCTCGAAGGCCTGATGTGCGGCATTTCCAGCGGCACAAACGTCGCCGCCGCGCTCGCACTCGCCGAAAAACTCGGCCCCGGAAAGACCGTCGTCACGATCCTCCCCGACACCGCCGAGCGCTACTTCAGCACGCCGCTCTTCGACGAATAAATTGTTTTGTGGGGAAACCTTTTCTTTTTGCCAAAAGAAAAAGTTTCCCCCATGCCCCTTTCCCAAAGAAAGGCATGATTTGATACGGTCTGGCTGTTTTTTTTTTACAATTTATCCTCGCCTGCCAGACTAACCGACTATCAGACTAGCCGACTAACATCACGCCTCACGTCTGCGCCGTAGCAACGCGATCAGTGCACCAAAGCCTGCAAGCAGCAGCGCAAGCGGCGCGTGCGCAGGACGACCATGCGACGAACAGTCCGACGGCGGCACCGCACATGCCTCGGCACACGCAGGATCCTCGCAGTCGGCAAGACCGTTCGCGTTATTATCCTCGCCATCGTCGCAGATCTCAGGCTGGCAGTACACGGTCGCCATGCAGGATGGCTCCTGACAGTCGATGAGATTATTGCCGTTATCATCGATGAGGTTGTTGCAGATCTCAGGCTGACAGTACAGCGAGCCGATGCATTCCGAATCATCGCAGTCCACGAGGCCGTTGCCGTTGTTATCGATATAGTCGTTGCAGATCTCAGGCTGGCAGATGCGCTGGTCTTTGCATTCCGGATCCTTGCAGTCCACAAGGCCGTTGCCGTTGTCATCCTTCTTGTTCGTGCAATCCTCATGCATGCATTTCGGGAACGCAGCACATGCCGGATCGGAGCAATCCGCCAGACCGTTGGCGTTATCATCCACGCCGTTATCGCAGTCTTCCGGCTGGCACACCGGCAGGAAAAAGCACTGCACGTCGTCACAGTCCGTCAAGCCGTTCCCGTTATCATCAATCTTGTTCGTGCAGTCTTCGGGCACACACGCGATCGCGTCCGCACACTGCGGATCCTGGCAGTCCGTATTGCCGTCGCCATTATCATCGATCTTGTTCGTGCAGTCCTCTGGAACACACGCCTTGAGCGAAAAACAATAGGGATCCTCGCAATCGATACGGCCATCGCCGTTATCGTCTTTCTTGTTCGTGCAGTCCTCTTTTTCCACCGCCGCAAGGTCATCCACATAAGCCTCAATGAACGAATAATAATCGCTCACGAGCGTCATAGCCGAGACATCGTCGCAGTCGCCGCCGTAACCATAACTCGTCACGCCTGCGACATAATCCACGCCGTTGCGCGTGATGAAAGTCGGACCGCCCGAATCGCCCTGGCACGTATTGGTGTCTGGGGAATTAAAATAGATGAACCCATCCGTGTTTGTATAACTCCTGCCGCAATATCGACTCTGCGTGCGGCTGAGCGGACAATAGGCATAAATCTTTTGCGATGTCTTGTACTTGGTGCCGGAAGACATCGGGTTGCCCGCTTCCGTCTTGCCAAAACCGACCGTCGTCGCCAAAACGCCCGTACTCGAATCGACTTCTTTCGCCGTGATATCGTGCAGCGGCGGCATCGGAAGCGTCGGCGCTGTCACCGAAAGCGGCACCGGCGTCTTGAGCTTCAAAATCGCGATATCGTGCTGAATGTTGCGATCCGAGCACACAAACTTCGGATGCGGATGAAAGTCCGCGATCTCGTATATTTTGCGAAGACTCGTTTCGCTCTGGCCAATCCCCACGCGCATGATCGGCCGATACTCTTCGATATTATCTTCATCGCCCAAGCAATACGAAATACAATGCGCCGCAGTCAGAACATAGTTTGGCGAGATCAGCGTCCCTGTGCAAAAAGCATCGTAACCGCTGTGATAATTAAGAACAAGCACAACCGTCGAAAGATAATCGTTACCCGTGACCTTCGTGCCATTGATAATCGGCAGCTGACGCGTTTTCAGCGCCGGCATATCCTCCGTGATCGGCGACTGATCCGAATTACATCCGAAAAACGCCGATGCAGCCAAGACTGCCATTAGGATACATGTCTGATTGATTCGTTTCATCACCTGAACTCCAGTGCCTTATATTCGGCCAATTTGCCAGAATGCGTTATTAGCACTCGTTCAAAGCAGACACAATCTGCAAGACGTTTTTTTTGCCCCTCGCAGTGACTTTTTTATCGCCCTGATCCGAATTTTATTTTCAGACAAGACTAAATCAAAAATATTATATGGCTTTCAGTAAATCTATAGAATTATATTTCACATTCTTAAACACATCCCGTGGGTACCGCTATCGGCCAGAAGCCGATACGCGGTGCCGGCCGCGCTATCGGGCTAAAGCCCGATACGCGCGCCCCTGCATATGGGCTTCGCCCGCACGCCGCTCAGCCGATCGAATGACCGGAGCTTGCGCTGTCACAAGTCTCAAGCCGCACGTCCCACGACCGGTCACGGAACGCCCCACTTGCATCAAATCACGCAAAATAAGGCATTCCAGGCCATTCACAGACTAATACACGAGCGTGATCCGGGCATACCCATTCCCTGGATGCCCCGTCTCGGTGCTGCCACCCGGTGCCGGGAATGTGCCATTTCCCGCGATCGTCTGCGCACTCGTCAGATAATACGCGCTGTTGAGCTTGCACCCGGCCGGATAATTCTTCGCCGTATCCGAGGTATAGACATACCCGGAACCGCCAGCGCCGGAAACGCTATATCCCTGCGATTTGCCGCCGCCATACCAGCCGCCGCCGCCGGAACCGCCGTCGCCATAATTATCGGGACTGCCTGCGCCCTGACCAAATGTGCCATTCAGCCATCCCGTGCCACCGGCTGTTTGCGAACCGCCCGTTGCCGTGATCGAACCGCTATCCAAAATCCCATTTCCGCCGTTCAGACCACCGCCGACGCCGCCATTTTCGTAGTCATTTGAGCCGCCACCGCCGCCCGCAACGATTACGCGCGCATACAAGCTGTCCTCTCCGATGCGAATATCGGTGCCACCGCCGCCGCCAGACGCACCTGCATAGCAATACCCGCCGCCATTCCAGCCGCCGTAATGCGTCGAACGATTCTGGTTAAAGCCTTGTCCTTGCTGCCCGACATACACATAGAGCGTCGTCTCAGCCGCCAGATTGATCGTGCCGACCGAATAGCCGCCGCGACCGCCAACACCAGTCCACGGCGAATGCTCCATCGTGCCGCCCTGCGCGCCCCAGACTTCGAGCTTATAACGGCCGATCGGAAGCGTCACGCTCTGGACCTTGCCCGTATAGGCAAAATTCTGAATCTCCTCGATCTTCTTCATCGTCAGCTCGACATTGCCGCTCTTGATGCCGTTATAGGCACCGCCCGTAGCCGACACCCAGATTGTCTCACTGCTCACAGCCGTAAGTATTTTTGCAAAATCTGCCGTCACATTGACCGTCTGCGGCTGATCCCAATTCGCGCTCGTGAACTTGAGCGATCCCTGGTCAAACGAAATGACCTCGCCGTTGCTCGTCAGCATCGTCACCGTTACATCCGATGCAGGCGGCGCGCCCAACACGACGCTTGCGATCGCCGTGTTATGCCCCTGGTGCAACGATTCTATATCGACCGTGAGGACAACAGACGGCGCTTCGTTATCGATGATCGTATAGGTCGCCGATTTCCCTGTGATGCCGTCAAATGTCCCATCCTCAGACTTGCCGCTGAAATTGATTGTCGCCGTCTGCGTGCCGTCCACTGCGTTATCATCCATAACCCTGATATTCACGGTCTGCGGCTTGTTCCAGTTTGCAGGCGTAAAGGTGAGCTGCGCGTCACTCGTCACCGCAAGTTCTGTCGAATCCGATGACACGACATCCACCGTGACATTTGCCGCAGGCTGTGCCGAAAGCGCGACCGTCACCGTCGTCACGCCGCCGCCATTCTCGGTAAACGTCGTCGCATTCGAGCCGATCACGAACCCGGCGACATCATTATCGACAGTCGTGAACTCGACTTCCTTGCTCTTGCCATTGAAATTCGCATCCTCAGATACCGCGTTCAGCGAGATTTTCGATTTGATATCGCCGTCCACCAGATCGTCATCGACCGAGCTGACCGTCACATTGTGCGCCATATCCCAATGGTTAGACTTGATCGTCACGCTCGTTTCGCTGAGCTTGAGTTCCGTACTATCCGATACCGCCAGACTGACCTTGACATCCTTTTTGGGCTTGGATGTGAGCTGCACGCCCAGCGTGACCGTTTCGTTGCTGCCTTCCCTGACGTTCGGCGAACCGCTTGGTGTCGCCACGATATCAGCGATATCCATATCTTTCACCGTGATGCTATAGACCGCAGGCTCCGCTTTTTTATAGCCCTCATCATCGGATGTCGCCGTAAACGTCAGCTTCGCCGGCTGATCGCCGTCGATTTCAAAGTCTGACACGCCATTCAGGACGAGATCCTTGCCCGCGTTCCACTCGGCCTTTGCAATCACGACCTTGTCCGTATCAAAGCTCGCTTCTGTCGCATCGTCGGCCTTCACCGTCACCGTGACATCCGCAGAAGGCTCTGTGTTGAGCCGCACCTTGAGCGGATAAGCCTGTCCCTCGTTCAGCACGAGATCCTTGGGGATATTGACCGAAATGCCCGCAATATCATTATCGACATTTGTCACGCTGACATCTGGCGCGTGAATCCCCTGATAATGGCTATCCTCGGACGTGGCAGACGAAAAGAACACGGCGTAATCGACGTTGCCATCCACCAGAAGATCATCCACGCCCTTCACGGTAACGGTCTGAGGCTTATCCCAGTTCTCACTTGTAAAGGTCAGGGTATCCGGCGTGACCGTGCCTTCCTGGGGATTATTGGAACCGACCGAGATGGTGACATCATGCGCGGGGATCGAAGCGAGCGCGACCGTAAACGTCGCCGCATCCAGCGACGGATCCTCATAAGTCATCAGGG
The DNA here is from genome assembly GCA_017555665.1 of Pseudomonadota bacterium. Taxonomy (GTDB): domain Bacteria; phylum Myxococcota_A; class Bradymonadia; order UBA4248; family UBA4248; genus UBA4248. The sequence goes on from JAFZFY010000077.1 coordinate 8,339, forward strand.
ATTTTTCCGATACGACGAACCCAGGCTTTGTCGTATCACGGCTGACAAGCGCCGATGACACGACCGTGAGGCCGTTAAAATCAGGATCCTCAGAGACGGAGGTGACCTTGATCGTATAAGACTGGTCGCCATCCACGCGATGATCTTCCACGCCTTTCAGTATGACCGACTGCTCGTGTTCCCAGTTGTCCGCGTTAAAGACGATCTCGCTGCAATCGACTTCGACCTCCGGATAGGGGCTGTCCGTCTCGACTTCGCAGATCACGCGGACTTCTGCAGACGGCGCATTGTTCAGATTGAGCGCGAGCACAAAGGCATCGCCGACTTCGTCCGTGCCATCGCTTTCATCGGTCTCGTTGAAAAGGAACTCCGGCGCGATATTAAAGACGCAGGTGCCTTCCGCATTACACGAACGGCCGAGCGCGCACGCCTCTTTGCCGACACAGGCTTCATACATGCACGCGCCTTTGGAGCATACAAGCCCCTCATCACAGCTCATCTGGAGGCATTCATTATCAATGCACTTGCCGCCACGGCACGAACGCCCTTCCTCGCAATAATACTCGATACAAGCCGTTTCTTCGCAGATCCCGCGCACACACTGCCAGCCTTCATCACAGGGATCCGCATCCTTGCATCCGTCATCAATGCATTCGCCTTTCTGACAGAACTGACCTTCACCACAGCTCTTTTCCACAAGATTTTCGCGATCCTCGATGCACGAATCATCCACGCAGTGCCCCTTGATACATGTCTGCGCGGCCCCGCAACTGATCTTCTCACAGGGATCGATCGGCACGCATTCGCCATTTTTCTCACGATCGCAGCGATAGTTATCCTGACACGTCTTGTTCAGGCAGGGATCTTTATCCACACACGTGCTGTTAATGCATTCCTGGGTTTCCGTGCATGCTTTGCAAGGATCATAATCGACCGGCTTTTCCACGCAGGAAGCCTCGATGCACACGAGATCCCCCGGACAGACATCTTCGCCGCACAAATTCTTGCACGCCCCATCGACGCATTTCTGCCACGATTTGCATATCGAACTGCCGCAGACATCGACACATTTCATGTCGCTGCACACCTGATCCGCAGTACACGCATCACACGGATGCGGTTCCTTGACCGATTCCACACAGACATTGTTTTCACACTTCAGGCCGGCCGCTATACACTTGGCGCACGGATCTTTATCCTTGCACACGCCATTATCACAGATCTGATCCGCACCACAGGTCTCGCCACCGCACAGCTTCGGTGAATTCGCTGCACCTCCCGGCCCATCGTCGCTGCAGGCCGAAAAAGCCAACCCCATGACCGCACAACAGGCAAGCGCAAACCGCCGCTTTGAATACTCGTTCATCGCTCTCTCCTATTTTAAGTTGACCTTATGACTATCAATAAGGCTTACGACACACTGGTTTAATCATAGCCACATCCCCGTTACCTTGTCTATACAAATCACTCAATCTATAAACACCCAAAACATGAATATTATAGCCCCTATGTTTTTTCTAAAGATTTTAGCAATTCCATACAAGCCTCATACTGCATCCGCACAAGGTCTTTGCACCCCAAAAATTTAGAACATAGCTATTGCGCAGAAATACGCTTTATGGGGGCTTTTCTACGACAGCGGGTTATTATAATTCTAAATTCTAATATCTAGATTCTAATTTCTATAAAGTCTGGAATACGCCGTCGGAAACATCGCCGGCGAAATCTCGCTTTTAAAAACAGCATGCATCATATCGGGAACAGGTGCAGAATATTCATACGCCTTACCTTTATATGAAAAGCAAAGCCGTCCGGCATGAAGCAGATGTCTGTGCGGCGCAAACATCGGCGTCTCATTTCCGTCGAGATATGATTTATAAAATTCTTCCCCGAACAGATAAAGCTTATCCCCGATAATCGGCGTGCCCTCAAGGGCGAGGTGCACGCGTATCTGATGCTGCCTGCCGGAATGTATCTGAACGTGAAGCCATGCCAGATCGCCGTGAATCTCCATGCATTCCAGATGCGTATGCGCCTCAAGCTCGCCCACGCCCATCGTGATGCGCGGCAAAACGAGCCCCGCAAATCCGAGCGGAATTTCGATATCTGCCTGCGCACCGGGATAATATCGACCGCCGGCATTATAGACGACGGCATCATACGTCTTGTGAACTTCGCGGCTCAAAAACAATGCATCTAACGCTTTGCCCGAAGCCGGGTCTTTGGCCACGATCATCGCCCCTGAGGTCTCTTTATCCAGACGATGCACGACGTATGGCTGACATTTCAGTTCCGTCTCGATATAGCGCGTCAGCGTGTTGTGATATATATTTGCAGTCGGATGCACCGCCATGCCCGAGGGCTTATTAAATACCCAGAAATCCGCCGTCTCGTCGAGCATGACGACTTCATCATACATCGGCACATCCCCCGACATCGTCTGCGACAGCGACACGATATCGCCTGTATGCACCTTTAGGGCTGGACGTACCTGGCGATAAGGCTCAATGCTCACGGCACCTGCACGGATACAACCGTTCGCGCGCGATCGCGAAAACCTCGCGATCTTATATGCCAGATACTCATCCAGGCGCATATTGTCTTCATTGATCAGGACGACATACTGACGAACTCGTTTTTCCATATCTATTCTACTGAGATTCCCTAAATATCTACTGAATTTTCCTGCACGCCCAAATACCACGCATAGCAAATGCACGCCGCATAAAAAAGCCGCCCAAAGGCGGCTTTTTTATATCCTCAATAAATATATTCTCAAAACATATTATTTGAGTTTGAACACGGTCTCAACCGTGCCGAAGCGGATCAGGTCGCCGTCGCGCAGGAACTTGCGATCCGTCTTTTCATTGTTGATATAAAGGCCGTTGGAAGATCCGAAGTCACGGATCTCATAACGCTTGCCTTCATCCGTCTTGATCGCAGCATGTTTTCTCGACACGGATTTATCGGAAAGATAAATATCATTTTCGGGATAAGACCCGATCGTCGTCATATCTTTCTTGATAAAGAAGGTTGTATCTGCAAGCGGACCGCGCGTGATCTGGATCTTGCCCTTATCTGGCATCTGATAATACGGGCAGTCGGGCAGACCGCCAGGCATCAGGCAGAACTCGCCATTGAACCCGAAGAGCTGCTGAGGAATGACCTTGCCGCACGTCGCGCAGCAGACCTCTTTCGGCCCTTCCTCAATGATCTCCTCCTCGTCATCCTGACGGCGACGCATGATGATGAACGCCGCCACGCCGGCACCGACAAGGAGCAGGCTGCCGATCAGAATGAACAGCCATGTGCGGCTCTTGCGGAGATCGTGGAGCGTGATCTTCGTGCCGTTCTTGTCCTCGCCGCTCGCAGACTTAACGATGAGCTGAAGGTTGTATTTGCCCGCAGGACGGTAATTATCGCCGGTCATGTTGAGCGTGACATCATAGATATAATGCCGGAATATATAATTATAAACTTCGCTCTGAACGATCTGCTGGAACGTGTTCAGGTTTTCGGCCTGGAAATACTGACCGCCGCAGTTAGCCGCGATACGCTTGATGAGGTCGACATTCGTCATGGCCTCCGCGCCGTCCGGGCTGTAACCGATGACGATCGGCGTGATATTGTTCTTCTTGAGCTGATCCGTGAACGCGCCGATCAGCTGGCTCGCGCGGTTGCGATCGCCGACGACTGCACCTTCGGCATCGCTGATGATCACGACATACTTCTTAGAAACGTTCTGAAGATTGTTGAGAACAGAAATCGCGGGCTGGAAAGACGTAAACAGGTTCGGCTCGACGACCTCTGTCGTCTGCATCTCACTGAGCGATCGCGTCAACGCGCCTTCCGAAGCCTTTGTCCAGCCAACAGGCGTGCCCGTGTTATCGTAGGGAATCGCGTTGACCATATCGATATCGCGGTTGATCATCTGCACCAGCGTGTTCAGCGTCGCGCGAATACCGAATGCCTCTTCGCTGTAGTTCTTGGCAACCGGAAAAACAAACAGAATGCCAACGCCGTGATCGCCCGAAATAAATTCACGCACCTCGGATTTGACAACTTCAGGTTTTGCGCCATCGATCAGGACGCTGCAGTTATCTGCATTCACGCCCAAAATCGGCTGGCCAGTACCAGACTTCAACTCAAAATAGATCGAAAACGGCGCTTCCGAAGCCGGCGTTCCATCCTCTGGCGTATCCACTTCCGTGATCGTCAGCGTATTCGCAAAGGATATTGCGGGCATCAGAAACGCTAAAAGCCAAAACAGGACAACCCTGCATATACGATTGTGCATCCGAAACCTCCAAATATTCACCAGGTCCATCATGTCGGGACCGACAGAAATTATCTTCTTTATCACAACCTGTAGAAACTCTCAACAAACTGGTATAGCGACCGTTATCATTCGCAACGATTCTACCGATCAAGCCCCTGCCCGTGTGATGGGGATCGCTATGCCTGCGGCATACGCGATCCCGGCCGGCCTATTTCATACGGCCGTCCCCTTTGGGGATTGCGCCAGCCACCGGCGCCTGCGCGATATCACGAAACAGACCGCCCAGACGCTCAGCCCTGCATGCCCTCGTCGCGCTCGTAATCCCTGACTGTCGTCAAACGCTCGCTGACAAGGAACCACCGATCCGAAGGCGGCGCGTTTGTCACTCGCATCGCGCAGATCAACACGCCCCGGCTCTCTCCAGAAGGTGTCACGATATCCGTACAGATACTGAACTTGTCGTGAAAATGCTGCTGCGGACAACGCAACCACGCGGCTCTCGCGGCCAGCCGCGCCTTCTCGACCGTCTCCGATTCCACTGCCGGCTCGCGCGGCACATCATGCCCGGGATCCCGCACCTCACGATGATCCGTGCCCGCGTCCAGCTTGACCTGCTTCGCGCCTTTCCCGCGCTTCGAACGCTTCGAACGCCTCCCCCCCTTCGGGCTCCGTATGCCCGCTTCACGATCCGCGTCATCGAGATCCTTCGCAAGCAACGCCTCGGCTGCCGCCACTTCATCCGAAGCCGCACCGGACTCGACGGGCATATCGCCATACAATGCAGACTCGCAGATCTCCACGCTGTCAGACTCCTCATAATCCTTCGGGCGTATCGGGCACTGCGCCACGACATCATCCTCCAGCAGATCCCCCCAGCCACGCTCCATCGCAAACTCACGCGCCAACCGATCCGCGCGACGGTCTAAAAGCTCACGACGCCTGCGCAACTCTCGCTTGTGCCAGCGGACAAGCGCATAAGTCCCCAGACCGATTACAAGCACCCCACCTATCCCAAATAACAGCCAAAACAAGCTGATGCTCCGCGTCATGGGGTTCAGCTCGATATCTGCTTCGGCCGTCGCTTCGCCTGCAGGCGTGCGCACTTCAAACGCCACATGATACGGCCCAGGGGCAAGCGCATCCTTGCCGCTCAGGTCGAACGTCACATCATACACATACCCGCCCCAAATCAGTTCCGGCACATCGCGAAGCATCACGTGCTGAAACGAGTGGACATCCTCTACCTTGAAAAATTTGCCGTTCGTATCGGTCAGCCGGTGAAGCATATCGATGTTCGGCATCGCATACACGCCATCAGGCGAATAGCCCACCACAATCGGCGTGATATTCGCACGATCGAGCTCGCGCTTGAACGCGTCAAGCATCTGACGCGCCCGATAGCCATCTGAAAAAATCGCCCCCTCCGCATCCGTGATGATCACGAGATATTTCTTTGATACATTCTTGAGATTGGCGAGCAACGCATATGCAGTTGAAAAAGACGAGAACAGATTCGGCTCAAGAACGTTCGTATTTTCAACGTTTCGAAGTTCCATCTCGATGCGATGCTCCGACGCTCGCCCCATCCCCCGCTGATACGGATATACGTCATAGGGCAGGATCCCAAGCATATCGATATCCCGGTCCATCGCCTGTCCAAGCGTGACAAGCGTCGATCGGATGCGGAAAAAATCTTCACTATAATTCTTAGCGATCGGAAAAACGAAAAGCGCGCCGACACCCGCGTCCCCTTCCCTAAAGTTCCGGATCTCCTCACGAACGATCTTAGGATTATGCCCCAATATCTTCAGCGAGCAGTCTTCCGCCTCCACGCCAGGCACGTGATCGCCCGCGCGATCGCGCAACTCGAAATACGTCGTAAATGTCGCGCTCGAATCAAGGGCATTCACTGGCGGCACATTCACCTGATTCAAGGTCAAGGTTTCTGAAAATGCAACAGCCGGCAACAGAAAAGACACGATTAACCAAAGAAATACTGATTGCCTGTATTTTCTGCCCATTCTCATCCTCCTGTTAAACGTTTAGGCGTGTAAACGATATCACAGAATGGCAGATTTTTATCACGAGTGACGGCACCGATTCAACGGTAACATGACTTTTCACGCCCAGGCGTACAGTTCAGCCGGCATCCAAATCCCGAACCCTCCAACGCCGCACGCGCCGCCGAACAGCCACCCGGAAGCCCTCACGCATCCTCAGGCGATGCCGCGTCCCCGGCATCGTGATGCCTGCCCGCGATCCGGGCAACCCAGATAGACACGACATAAAGCAGGCACATCGGAAGCCCCAGCGCCACCTGCGTGATCACATCCGGCGGTGTCAGAAATGCCGCAATCACAAAAATCAGCACGACCGCGATCCGCCAATGATGCAGCAGCGTCAGATGCGTGATCACGCCTAGACGCGTCAGAAAATAACTGAATATCGGCATCTCGAACACGATACCGAACGCCAAGATCAACCGGATCACGAGCGTGTAGTAGGAAGCCATCGAGATCTGCGCATTTGCCGAAAAATCATCCGTCATCCCCATGGCCATCAGTGCCTTCAATCCAAGCGGAAGCACCCCGAAATAACAGAACACCGCGCCCAGCAGAAACACGACCGTCGAACAAGCCACGAGCGGCACAAGCGCCTTCTTCTCATGCGCATAAAGCCCCGGCGCGATAAAACGCCAGATCTGAAAGAAAACAAACGGCAAGGTCACGATGATGCCGCTCAAAATACTCAGCTTGAGATAGACAAAGAACGGCTCCACAGGGCTCAGGAATATCAGCGACTGCGAAGGCTCCGAAAGCGCGTCCTTGAGCGGTCTTGCCAAAAGCGCATAAAGCGCAGGCGAGAATGAAAAGCAGGCCACAGCCCCCACGCCGACAGCCGCGAGACTTTTGATCAGGCGCGACCGGAGTTCAGCAAAATGGGCATAAAACGGCATCTCGCTGGTATCTTGCTTCTGTGCAATCTGCGTTTCTTCAGACATGATCCAGCCTTATACGGGTAAGGCGCACGCCTTGTGTTGCGCACGTTTGAGGCGGCTCAAGTCGTCGTATCAACGGGCAGCAACGCCGTGCGTCAGCCTTTTCCAGAGAGACACACGCCTGCCCAGTCTCAGCCGACGGCGACGGCATATCGAGCTGCACGCGGCGGCGCGTCACCAGCCGCGACACAGGGCCCGGCAAAAGCACTGGCGCAGCCAGCCTGACCGCGCCGTCGGGCGCGCACACGCCCGGTTTTTCCTGAGGTTCATCGCCGCCCAGCCTTCCCATCGGACGCGACAAGAACGCCGACACACCGGCATCGGCGTGTCGCACGGCATCTTCCCCCGATTCCGCATGATCCGATTCCGAGACAGCCGCGTCCGACGCCATGTCTCGCCCCGTCGTCGCCTGAAGCTTTTTCAGCTCCGCCTGCGCCTCCTCAAAAGCGGCATGCGCATGCTCCGAGACCTGGCTGACCTCACGACCTGCAAGCGAAAGATCACGCTTCGCAGACAGAAGCTCCGTGCGCACCTCGCCCAGTTCTGTACGAATCTCGTTCAGATCGCGATCCTGGGTGACCGCTTCATTAAACGATGTCGCCGCACTCCGGATCTTCGCGCTCCAGCGCCCGATCATCCGCGCGGCCTTCGGCATGTGTTCCGGCCCCAGGATGATCGTCGCTATCACGATGATGGCGATAATTTCGGGCACTCCAAGACCAAACATAGATCATTCGTACCGAAGCCCTTCAACCGGCGACAGCTGCGTCGCCCACCACGAGGGATAAAGTGTCGCCAGAAAACTGATGAACATCGTCGCAAGCGCGACCGTCGCAAACACGCCCGGCTCAAGCTTCACCGGCAACGCGCTGATCAGGTACACCGTCGAATCGAGTTCAAAATCATAGACCGTCAAAAACTCACAGACACCCAGACCGCCGAGAAGCCCGAGAACTGTACCGATACCACCGATCACCATCCCCTGATAGATGAACATGCGCATGATCATGCCGTCGCTGGCACCCATCGATTTCATGATCGATATGTCGCGCTGCTTGTCCAGAACCATCATGATCAGCGTCCCGACAATGTTGAAACTCGCCACGATCACGATAAAGAGCATGATTATCGACAGCGTGATCTTCTGCATGTGCAGACTCGCGAACAAACTCCGGTTCAAATCCTGCCAGTCGATCACCTTAAAACGCTCAATCCCTGGATTGTTATTCAAAATCGGGGTCACCGCATCACGAAGCTCGCCCGTCTTGTTGATGTCCTTGACGCGCACCTCGACACCCGTCACGACATCATCCAGATTGAAAAACTCCTGAAGCGCCTTGTAATCGCAGATCAGCAAACGGTTGTCGTAATCGTAAAATCCCGAATCATAGAGCGCGATGATCCTGAACTTTTTCTGCGTCGGCTCCATCTGGCTCGGCCCATAGCGATGCTCGCCGACAATGCCGCGACGCGGCGAAATCACGCGCACTTCATCGCCGATATTGGCCTTGAGATGCTCGGCAAGCACCCGCCCGATGATCACCGGGGGCACTTCGCCATCGCGCGCAGGCAGATAATGCAGATCGTCCAGAATCGCCTCACGCGCGTGATCGTCCTCCGCAATGATATATTTCGCCAGATCGCTCACCCCCATCATCGTCTCAGGCTCCACGCCCTTGATGAGAATGCCGGACACCTTCGAGCCGATCGCGATCATCATCTCGTGAAAAATAAACGGCGCAGTCTCCAGAATCTCTGGCGAATAATCTTCAAGCGTCTTCTGAACTTCCCGATATTCGCGAAAATCATCCTGTCGGTATGTCATGACAAGCACATGGCTGTTCACACCGAGAACCTTGTCCCTGAACACTTCCTCAAAGCCGCTCGCGACAGAAATGACCGAGACAAGCGCCGTGACACCCAAAAACACGCCGCAGATGGAAATGACCGATATGATCGACAGACTGACCCGCGTGCGATTGAGCAGGTATCTGAGGCCGACAAAATATTCAAACATCCAAAAACTCAAAGATAGCGATTCAAAGACGCGACACATCCGAAAGCCGCATCAAAAAAAATGCGTCTTTAACGCGTTCTTTATGGGGTTTCAAGGAAATAACCCAATCACCCCATCCAATGCGACGATTCAGCCCATAGGCTTTTCAGAAGTACACGGCGTATCGCGGACAAGCCGCCGTCGTGTGCA